>JAQXRL010000073.1 GCA_029218505.1 Eubacteriales bacterium
AAAAGGACTGGGGGAACCCCCCAGCCCTTTGAGACAATGCATTAGCCCAGGATCTTGGTGACAACGCCGGAACCAACCGTGCGGCCGCCTTCGCGAATTGCGAAGCGCAGACCTTCTTCACACGCGATGGGCGTGATCAGGGTGATTTCCATGTCGATGTTGTCGCCAGGCATTACCATTTCCACGCCGTCCGGCAGCTTGATGTTGCCCGTTACGTCCGTCGTGCGGAAGTAGAACTGCGGACGATATCCGTTGAAAAACGGCGTATGACGGCCGCCTTCTTCCTTCGTCAGCACGTACACCTGTCCCATGAAATGGGTGTGCGGATGAATGGATCCCGGCTTCGCCACAACCTGTCCGCGCTCGATTTCATTGCGCTGAATGCCGCGCAGCAGCAAACCTACGTTGTCGCCCGCTTCCGCGAAGTCCAACAGCTTCCGGAACATTTCCACGCCCATTACAACCGTCGTGCGCTTCTCTTCCGACAAACCGACGATTTCCACCTGGTCGCTCATCTTTACGATTCCGCGCTCTACGCGGCCAGTCGCCACCGTGCCGCGGCCCGTGATGGAGAACACGTCTTCTACAGGCATCAGGAACGGCTTGTCCGTGTCGCGCTCCGGATCCGGAATGTACGAATCCACCGCGTCCATCAGTTCGAAGATGCACTGGCATTCCGGCGCCGTCTTCGCATCCGCTCCGTTCGTCAGCGCTTCCAACGCCTTCAGCGCGCTGCCCTTGATGATCGGAATGTCGTCGCCCGGGAACTCATACTCGTTCAGCAGCTCCCGCACTTCCATCTCTACCAGTTCCAGCAGCTCCGGATCGTCTACCTGATCCGTCTTGTTCATGAACACGATGATATACGGTACGCCTACCTGACGCGCCAGCAGAATGTGCTCTCTCGTCTGGGGCATCGGGCCGTCTGCTGCAGACACAACCAGAATCGCGCCGTCCATTTGCGCCGCGCCCGTGATCATGTTCTTGACATAGTCCGCGTGGCCGGGGCAGTCCACGTGCGCATAGTGACGCTTTTCCGTCTCATATTCCACGTGCGCCGTGTTGATCGTGATTCCGCGCGCTTTCTCTTCCGGCGCCTTGTCGATTTCGTCGTAACGCATTGCCGTCGCCTGGCCCTGCTGCGACAACGTGATCGTGATCGCCGCCGTCAGCGTCGTCTTGCCGTGGTCGACGTGACCAATCGTGCCGATGTTTACATGCGGCTTGTTGCGTTCAAATTTTGCCTTCGCCATGGTTGAAATTCCTCCTAGAAATTGTAGTCGGATATGGAGCGGGTGATGGGAATCGAACCCACGTAATCAGCTTGGGAAGCTGGGGCTCTGCCATTGAGCTACACCCGCACACGCCCGCTTTCATACCGCATTTATTGTAATGTAGTTCGGCGCATTTGTCAACCCATGGAAGCATTAAGTTCCTAGAAATTTGCGATTCTCTCGGAAAATGTTCGCAATTGGGCTATTTTTCCTCCAGATATTTTAGCAACTTTCGCTTGATGCGCTGCAGCGCATTGTCGATGGACTTCACATGCCGGCCCATTTCGCGGGAAATTTCCTGGTAACTTTTGCCTTCCATGTACCGCACCAGCACTTGTTTTTCCATGTCCGAGAGCATTTCGCCGATGCGGCCCTCGATGATCATCAAGTCCTCCCGGTCGATGAGCATATCCTCAGGGTTGCTGGGCACATCTTCGGTAATGACGTCCAGCAGCGTTCTGTCGGAATCGTCCTCGTACACGGGGCGGTTTAAGGAAACATAGCTGTTTAAGGGAATGTGCTTTTGCCGGGTTGCGGTTTTGATGGCGGTGATAATCTGGCGGGTAACGCACAATTCCGCAAAGCCGCGAAAGGAGGTTTGCCGGTCGGCGCGGTAATCCCGAATGGCTTTGTACAGGCCGATCATGCCTTCCTGCACGATGTCCTCGTGATCTGCGCCGATGAGAAAATAGCTTCGGGCCTTGGTGCGCACGAAGTTTTTGTATTTGTTCAGCAGATATTCCAGTGCTCCGCCGTCGGCATTCTGGGCAAACACCACAACTTCCTCATCCGTCATGGTTTCAAACCGCTGATTGATCATCCGTCTTCCCTCACTTGTCATTGACCGCGCCGCATTTCTTCCAATCGTCTGCGCACATCCTCTGGCAACCGGTCCATCAGCGTGCCTTTGACGGCTTTTGCCGGCGCAAGGTGTCCGGCGCGGGTCTTGCGGGCGCTGTCCAGTTCGTAAAGCAACTCTCTGGCGGAAATGCGCGTGGCGCCCCTGCCGAACACCACCGTCTGTTCCACGTTGTCGGATGTGGCCACCCGCAGTTCCATTCGGCCATAGGCGACTTCCTGGGCGTAAGAATCGCACAGGCGTTCAATGTAATGATCCGCCGTTTCTCCCTTGCGGGTAAACACAATGGTCATTGCGCCTCGCTCCTCCCGGGTGCGCAATTTCCGGTCGGACAGCCATGCGTCGAACACCAACACGATTCTTTGTCCGGAAAAACCCGCGTAGTCCTCCAGACGATCGGCCAGGGCATCCCGGGCATCCGCCAAAGCGCCGCTCTGTTTCAGCGGGGAGGATGCCAGGGCGTTGAGAATGTTATAACCGTCCACCACGAGAACGCGCGTCCGGGAGTGATCCCGCATTTTCATTGCCTGCCGGTTCTGGCGCGCACAACCTGATACAGCAGAATTCCTGCCGCCACAGAGGCGTTTAGGGAATCCAGCTTTCCGAACATGGGCAGCGTCACGCGGCGGTCGCATTTTTGCAGCGTCAGAGGGGAAATGCCGTCGCCTTCGCTGCCCACCACCAGGGCGATGGGGCCGGTAAAATCCGCGGCAAAGGCGTCCTCGCCGTCCAACGCGGCTGCGACGGTCCAAACGCCGGCGGCCTGCAATTCTTCAATGGCGCGGTTCAGGTTTTTTACGCGCGCTACGCCGATGTGGCTCAGCGCGCCTGCGGCGGCTTTGGCGCAGGCAGGCGTCAGGCCTGCGGAACGCCGTTCGGGAATGACCACGCCGTGCGCGCCCGCGCATTCGGCGGAACGGATAATGGCTCCCAGGTTGTGCGGGTCGGTAATGCCGTCCAGCAACACCAGGAAGGGTTCCTCGCCTTTGCTTGCCGCGACTGCCAAAAGATCCTCCAGGGAAACGTAGTCCGCCTGGGCAATGTAGGCGATCATTCCCTGATGGGCGGGATATACCTGATCCAGACGCGTGCGGTCCACGGTTTGCACCACCACGCCCGCTTCCCGTGCCATGCGAATAATGTCCATGGCCGCGCCGGACAGATCTCCGGCGGACACAACCAGCTTTTCCACGGGCTTGCCCGCCTTCAGCGCTTCCCGAATGGGATTGCGGCCTACCAGCATGTTGGAAATGTCCGGAGTTTCGATTTCCAGCATCATGGATTGCGCATGCGCCGGCGGCATGGACGGCATCGGAGGCCTTGCGGGAACCGGTCTGGGCGGCCTTGCGGGGCCGGGAACGGGCCTTTGAGGCCTTTCCGGCAACGCGCGAGGTTCCGGCCCTCTGCCCGGCCGCATGGGCATGGTGGAGGGGCGTCCGCCTTCCCTGGGTTTGTACGGCATGGTGGATGGCCTGCCGCCGTGCGGCGCGTGTCCTCCGTTGCCGCGATATGGGCGGCCTCCGTCCTCCGGAGCGTCTACCCGTCTGGCGGGAGGCACGCTTCTGCCCGCGCCGGTACGGGGGGGATTGGATTTGTTCCGGGGGGGATTTTCGTCCCGGAAGCGATCGTTGTTTCTCACGGTGTTGTTCCTCGTTTTCTCATTTTTGCGCGATTGCGCACGGCCTTTCCGCGCCCTTTGTCAAAACACGACGGCGCGTTCCAGCAGTTCCTGAATGCGTTGCTCCCGGCCCATGCAATAAAGATATCCGATGAGCGCTTCGAAGGAAGTTGCGCGATGATATTCGCCCGGATCGGCGTTGCGCGGCGGCGATTGATGCGCGTTGCGGGCGCGCCGGGCTACGTCCGCCTCTTCCGGGGACAGCAGGCCTTCGATGCGCGCGAAAGCCTCCGCCTGCGCATGGGCGCAGACCAGACGAATCGCGCGGGCGTGCAGTTCGCGCACCTTTCCTCCTTGGGCGAGCAAATGCCGCCGCACGAACAGATCATACACGGTATCGCCCAGGTACGCCAGTTCCAGCGACCCGGGCATTGCGCCGTGTTCAAACGTCATAGGGAACAGCATTTACCGCATCAGCGTGAGAAAGCGCGCATAGGCGGCATCCCACTGGTCGGTGTTTTCGGGCAGGAAGCGGTCGGTGGGGAAAGATTTCTCCACAACCTTGCGCAGCTGCCACAAATCGCTTACGGCGCCCAGCGCCATGCCCTGCATCAGCAGGTTTCCAATGACGGTGCCTTCGCCGGGGCCGGCCAACACGGGGCGTCCCAGGGCGTTGGCGGTGAATTGGTTCAGCATGGCGTTTTTGCTGCCGCCGCCCACAATGTGCAATACTTTCACGGGCTTTTTGAGCATATCCTGTTCCATGCGCTCAATGGCCCAGCGATATTTCAGCGCCAACCCTTCGTACACCACGCGGGAAATTTCGCCGATGGTTTCCGGCACGGGCTGGTTTGTCTCGCGGCAGTATTCCCGGATGCGTTCCGGCATATCGCCGGGCGCATAGAATCTTTGGTCGTCCACGTCGATGACCGCTTTGAAAGCGGGCGCCTGGCTGGCCAGTTCCACCAACTGCGGGAAGGAAAGTATGTCGCCGCGGCGATCCCATTCCCGCTTGCATTCCTGAATGATCCACAGGCCCATGATGTTTTTCAAAAGGCGAATGGTGCCGCATACGCCGCCTTCGTTTGTGTAATTTGCGTCCATCACGGCTTTGTCGCACAAAGGCGTGGTGATTTCCGCGCCCAGCAGCGACCATGTTCCGGAGGAAATGTATGCGAAATCCGCGTCCTGGGCGGGCACGGCGGCCACGGCGCTGGCGGTGTCATGGCTGCCCACCGCAATCACGGGAATTTCCTCCACGCCGCATTCCCGGGCGATTTCCGGCAGCAGCGTGCCGCGGACGGTGCCTGCGGGCTGAATTTCCGTCATGATGTTTTTGGGCAAATCAAACGCTTCGAAGATCGCGTCGGACCAGTTGCGGGTGCGCGGATCCACCAGCTGGCTGGTGGATGCGTCCGTGTATTCCGTGGCGGCCTTGCCCGTCAGGAAGTATGCCAGAAGATCCGGCATAAACAACAGCTTGTCCGCGATCTTCAGCGCGGGATCGTCCGCCATCTTCATGGACATGAGCTGATACAGGGTGTTGAATTGCATGAACGCAAGGCCGGTCGCTTCAAAAATTTTCTCTTTGGGCAAAATCTGAAAGCACTTTTCCATCATGCCGTCGGTGCGGGCGTCCCGATAATGCACCGGCACGCTGACCAGATTGCCGTTTTTGTCCAGCAGACCGAAGTCTACGCCCCATGTGTCAATGCCAATCGCGTCCAGATGAATGCCCGCCTTGCCGATCTTGACCAGCGCCTGCTTCATTTCGAAAAACAGCCGCTGCACGTCCCATACGAACCTTCCCGCGATTTCCACCGGATCGTTGGGAAAACGGTGAATCTCCTTCAATTCAATTTTTTCCCCGTCAAAGGTTCCCAGCATGGCGCGCCCGTTGGATGCGCCAAAATCATATCCCAGAAAATTCCATTGCTTCATTGCAATGTTCCTCCTTCTGAAACTATTTCTCCTAAATAGCATTATACCAGATATCCCATCCATTTCACAAGGGCTGCCACAATTTTCTTACCTCTGTCATATTTTTCCGATTGTCCCTTCGAATGTGTATGCTTTTTGTGTATATACATTGCATGAAAACCGGGGAAATCCACATTATCCACATGGTTATCCACAGGAAAACCCCGGGAAAACGCCTGAAAACCGGGCTTTTCCACCGTTTTGCATGAGATGTGGCTGTGGATACAGATATTTGTCCACAAACAACGGTCTGTTTTTGTCAAAATAAAACCTGAATCGGTCGGTATTTGGGAAAAATCCATGCGAATTTGCGTCACATTTCGGACACAATGAAGGGCGGCAAGGGGAAAAAACCCGGTTTTCCCCCGTTTACCGCCCTGTAATTGTTTCAATCATGAGTATGAATATTACAAAATGATTGCAAAACGCGGAATGCGATTTATACGTTAAGAAGTGGCTGGAATGCCAAAATCGCTTTTTGGCATCTGTAGGAAGGATGCATAAACGCTGGAATAGATTTTTGCGCAAACCATGCGCATGGTTCTATTCCAACATGGAAATGGCGGGCAGGGCGTTCAAGTCCAGCGAGGCCAAGTTTCCCGCCATCAGGCGGTAAAAGCCAGCCGAGGCGATCATGACGGCGTTGTCGGTGCACAACCGTTTGGGAGGCAGAAACACCTTCAAGCCCGCCGCTTCACCTTTGCGAACCAATTCCCTTCGCAGAAGAGAATTGGCCGCTACGCCGCCGGCAGCGGCCAACCGCGTGGCGCCGGAATCCGTTGCCGCGGAAACGGCCTTGTCCGCCAGAAGATCCACGACGCTGCGGCGAAAGGATGCGGCCCAATCCTTGGCGACGATGGGCGTGCCCATCATTTCCAGGCGATGCGCTTGATTGATGACCGCGGTTTTCAGCCCGCTGAAGGAGAAGTCGTATTTGCCCTGGGTAACGGGACGGGGAAAATGATACGCGCGCTCGTCGCCTTCCTCCGCCAGCTTGTCCAGCAAAGGCCCGCCCGGGTAGGGAATGCCCAGCACCCTGGCGACCTTGTCGAAGGCTTCTCCGGCGGCGTCGTCGGTGGTCTGTCCCAACAGGCGGTATTCGCCATAGCGCTGCACCAGCACAATATGGCTGTGTCCGCCGGAGGCCACCAGGCAGACGAAGGGCGGCGTCAGATCGGGATGGGCCACGTAGTTGGCGCTGACATGGCCTTCGATGTGGTTGACGCCAATCAGCGGCAGATCCCGGGCATAGGCCAGGGATTTGGCCCAACTGACGCCCGTGAGCAGCGCGCCCACCAGTCCGGGACCGCAGGTGACGGCCACGGCGTCAATGTCCGACAGAGAGACGCCCGCCTGATCCAGCGCCTGATCCAGCAGGGGATCGATGGCTTCCACATGCATGCGGGAGGCGATTTCCGGCACGACGCCGCCATAGAGAGCGTGGGTGTCAATCTGGCTTGCGATGGCGCAGGAGCGCTCCAGGCGGCCGTCTTCCACCACGGCAACGGCGGTTTCGTCGCAGGAGGACTCCACGCCCAGCACCAGCGCGTGCCCTTTTTGGATGAGCGCGTCAGCCTTGGCGCGCATTCTGGTTTCGTAATTCATGAGACATCCTCCGAAGTATTTTTTCCGGAATCGCAAACGGCAGAGGCAGACAGACGGCAAACAGCAGCGTATCGCCAAGAATGCGCGCCAGCATGTCCAGAAACATGCCTTCCGGGCAGATTCGTATGAGCAAATCCGTTTGCGGGTTCAAAAGCCACAGTTCATTGCGGAACAGCAGCCGGTGAAAGGCATGGAACAGCCCCGTAAAATCCCGCCATGCCCAGATTCCCAAGACGCCCATCACGAGCAGCAGCAACAGACTTCCCAGTTTTGCGGACGCTTCACAGGCGCGAAGACGCCCCGGCCCGTGCAGCCCAATGCCCGCGCCCAGCAAGATTGCAGCGGCGGCAAATAGTGCTGCCGTAACCTGTCGAAGCAACACAAACAGCGCAAAGACATCCTGCATGTGCAGAAGCTCCTTTGCGCCAAACGCATTTGTGGAAAGCAGGGCCGTTTCGTCGCCCTTCAAGTATTCGGACAGCGCCTGATCCAGCGCTTCCAGGTTTTCTTCCTGTACTCCATAGCGAATTTGTAATTTCCTGTACAAGCGCCAGTCCGTGCCGACGATATGAATGCGCAGCAAGAAAAACGCCAGCAGCAGAACCAAAAAGCCCGCCGCCATCAGCGCCTTTCCGCACCTGGGCCGGGAAGAAAACGCCTTCATGGGTTATGCCAGGGACTGCAGATAGGCGGTGACGAAGCCTTCCAGCTTGCCGTCCATCACAGCGTCCACGTCGCCCATTTCATATCCCGTGCGCAAATCCTTCACCAGTTTGTAGGGTTGGAAGACATAGGAGCGAATCTGGCTGCCCCACTCGATTTTTTTCTGTTCGCCCTTGATGTCGCTCATCTGTTCCTGGCGTTCCTTTTCCCGCAGCTCCGCCAGCTTTGCGCGCAGCCACAAAAAGCATTTTTCCCGGTTTTGAATCTGGCTGCGTTCGTTTTGACATTGCACCACGATTCCCGTGGGCAAATGGGTAATGCGCACGGCGGAATCCGTGCGGTTGACGTGCTGTCCGCCTGCGCCGGAAGCGCGGTAAGTATCGATGCGCAGATCTTCCGGACGGATCTCCAATTCGCTTTCCTCCAACACCGGAGCCACGTCCAGCGAAGCAAAGGACGTGTGCCGGCGGGCGTTTGCGTCAAAGGGCGAAATGCGCACCAAACGATGCACGCCGCGTTCGCATTTCAGATATCCATCTGCATAATCGCCGGAAACTTCAAAGGTAACGCTCTTGATGCCCGCTTCGTCGCCTTCCAGGAAGTCCAGTTCCCGAACGGTAAAGCCCATGCGCTCGCAATACCGGGTGTACATGCGGTACAGCATCTGCGTCCAGTCCTGGGCTTCGGTGCCGCCGGCGCCGGCATGCAAGGACAAAATGCAATCGCAGCCGTCGTATTCTCCCGTGAGCAGCGTGGTTAGCTTCAGCGCTTCCAATTCTGTGCGCAGCGATGCCAATTCCTGCCGGATTTCTTCCGCCATGCTTTCGTCGTCCGCTTCCTCCGCCAATTCCAGCAGGATTTCAACGTCGTCGCCCTTGCTCACCAGTTGATTGTAGTGTTCGATTCTGCGTTGGGTGGCGTGCGCCTTGGCCGAAATCTTCTGCGCGCGTTCCGTGTCGTCCCAGAACCCCGCAGAACCCATGTCCTCCTGATATTCCGCATACATTTCTTTCAGATGTTCCACGTCCAAAGACGTATGCATTTCCTGCGTCAGGTTTCGCAGATTGTCGAGCTCTTGTTTGAATTGTTCCATTTCTACCATAAAATATCACATCCTTGCGCGAGTGTCGGGGCGGGCGAGGGCGCCGGGGGACATCGGGAGGGCGCCAGGGGAGGACGGCTCCATCCCCTGGCGTTTCCGTGCGTCTATTCGTTCTTCCCGCAACAGTTTTTGTATTTTTTTCCGCTGCCGCAGGGGCATGGATCGTTGCGCCCCACTTTCTTGTCGGCCTTTATGGGCTTTTTCTCGGTGGATTCGCTGCCGCCGTGAGATTCTGTGACGGCGACGGCCACCTGTTTGCGTTCCACGGGACGGGCGGGCAGGGAGAAATACAGGAAGCGCAAGGTGTCCTCCTGAATGAGGTGCACCATTTCTTCAAACATTTCGTAGCCTTCCAGCTTGTATTCCACCACGGGATCCCGGTGTCCGATGGCGCGCAGGCCGATGCCGTCCCGCAATTCACTCATGGCGTCGATGTGATCCATCCAGCGAATGTCCACGGCGCGCAGCAGCGCAGCGCGTTCAAATTCCCGCATATCCCGGCCTGCGTCGTTCCACATTTTTTCCCGGGTGGCGTAAATCTCGCCGGCGCGCTTGTCCAATTGGTCGATGAAATCTTTCTTGGACAGCTCTTTCAATCCGTCATAGATTTGCTGTACGCCGCCGCGGTCAATGCACAGATGCTCCAATTCCTCCGACAGCGCGGAAATGTTCCATGTGTCCGGGTTGCCTTCGTCGCCCACATGGCGGTTGACTGCGTCCGTAATCACGGTGTTGCGCATATCCAGAATTCTCTGGCGCATGTCGCCGCCTTCCAGCACTTCCCGGCGTTGACCATAGATGATTTCCCGTTGCTGGTTCATGACGTCGTCGTATTGCAGCACATGGCGGCGAATGTCATAATTGCGGCTTTCCACCCGCTTTTGGGCGTTTTCAATCTGCTTGGACACGATGCCGAATTCAATGGCTTCGTCGCCGCCGCCGGCCAGCTTGTCCAGCATGGGCTTGAAGCGATCGGAACCGAACAGGCGCATCAGATCGTCTTCAAAGGAGATGAAAAACTGGCTGGAGCCCGGGTCGCCCTGACGGCCTGCGCGGCCGCGCAGCTGGTTGTCGATGCGGCGGGATTCGTGGCGTTCGGTGCCGATGATATGCAGTCCGCCCAGCTTTACCACTTCGTCATGGCCTTTCTTGGTCTCCTGGGAGAATTTGTCCAACAGTTCATGGAACACTTGCCGGGCCTGCTTCACCTCGTCGGGCACGTTTTCCGCATGACCGATGGCGTCTTCGATGATTTGCTCCTCGTATCCGTCCTGGCGCATTTGCTTTCTGGCCATGAATTCGGCGTTGCCGCCCAGCAGGATGTCCGTGCCGCGGCCGGCCATGTTGGTGGCAATGGTAACGGCGCCCACCCGGCCCGCCTGAGCCACGATTTCCGCTTCTTTTTCGTGGAATTTGGCGTTCAGCACGGTGTGTTCCACGCCGCGCATGGAGAGCATCCGGCTGACCAGTTCGCTCATTTCCACGGATACCGTGCCCACCAGCACGGGCTGTCCCGTGGCGTGGCGTTTGACCACTTCGTCCGCCACCGCGTTCAGCTTGGCCTTCATGTGAATAAACACCGCGTCGTTCATGTCGTTGCGGATCATGGGCCGGTTGGTGGGAATGGTCACGACGTCCAGCTTGTAAATTCCCCGGAATTCCTCTTCTTCGGTCTTGGCGGTGCCCGTCATGCCGGAAAGCTTTTTGTACATGCGGAAGTAGTTCTGGAAGGTGATGGTGGCCAAAGTTTTGCTTTCCCGTTGTACGTTGACGCCTTCCTTGGCCTCGATGGCCTGGTGCAAGCCGTCGGAATAGCGGCGGCCCACCATCAAACGGCCGGTGAATTCGTCCACGATGACCACCTGACCGTCCTTGACCACGTAATCCACGTCGCGTTTCATCATTTTGTTGGCCCGCAAGGCGGCCAGAATGTGATGGTGCAATTCGGTGTTTTCCGGGTCGGTGAGGTTTTCCACGCCAAAATGGGCTTCGGCTTTTCGCACGCCCTCTTCCGTGAGGGTGATGTTTTTTTCTTTTTCGTCCTTTTCAAAATCGCCCTGACCGTCCTCGCCGACTTTTTCCGTCAGACGCTTGACAAAGCGATCCGCCTGGTTGTACAAATCCGTGGACTTTTCGCCCCTGCCGGAAATGATGAGCGGCGTGCGCGCCTCGTCGATGAGAATGGAGTCCACTTCATCCACAATGGCGAAGTTCAACGGCCGCTGCACCATGTTTTCCTTGTAAGTTACCATGTTGTCCCGCAGGTAATCAAAGCCGAACTCGTTGTTGGTGCCGTAGGTAATATCCGCCGCATAGGCGGCCTGGCGCGCCTTGGCGTCCAAGTCGTGGACAATCAGCCCCACGGTCATTCCCAGAAAGCGGTAAATTTTGCCCATCCACTCGCTGTGGTATCGGGCCAGATAGTCGTTTACGGTAACAACATGCACGCCCTTGCCGGGAAGCGCGTTCAAAAAGGCGGGCAGCGCGGCGGTCAGGGTTTTGCCCTCGCCGGTGCGCATTTCCGCGATGCGGCCCTGATGCAGCACGATGGCGCCCAGCAGCTGCACGTCGAAGGGGCGTTGACCCAACACGCGCACGGCGGCTTCCCGCACAAGCGCGTAGGCTTCCGGCAAAATTGCGTCCAGATCCTCCCCGTCCCGGGCGCGTTTTTGCAATTGCGCGGTGTAATCCCGCATGGCGTCGTCGGTAAGCGCCTGCATTTTTGGTTCCAGCGCGCCGATGGCCTGCACGGTTTTCGTCAATTTCTTGATTTCCGCCTCGTTGGAGCCGGATAGGAGTTTTTTTACAAAATCAAACATGGATGTTCCTCCATCATGGGTTGCGTTGTCCCGGAACGGCAGACGGCCGGCGCTTTCTCCGGGGAAAATGCCGACAAATCACTATCCTATAGTATATCATAGGAGCGCCGTTTCTGGCAATATGAAATTGCCAGGGCTTTCCGGAAGGATTATCCCTGCCGGCGGTATTGCCGCGGCGTAACGCCTTTATAGCGCTTGAACTGTTTGATGAAAAAGCTGGAATCCCCAAATCCGCAGGTATATGCGATTTCCGCCACGGAAAGATCTGTGGCGGTGAGGGCGTCGCAGGCACATTCTACCCGAAAATAGTTCAGATAATCAATGGGCGTGCGGTGTACGATGGTTTGAAAATAGCGGCAGAAATATTTTGGCGACATTCCGGAAAGCTTGGCCAGCTGGTCCAGCGCAATGTGCTGGGCGTAGTGGGTTTCGATATATTCGATGGCGGGCCTGAGCTGTTCCGCCTTTTGCCGGCTGCGTTCCGGCGTCTCCAGCCGTTGAATATCCGTTCCGCTTCCCAAAAGCCCGCTGAGCAGGGAATACAGCGTTCCCAAAATGGACAATTCCTGCCCGGCGGCATTTTCCCGAAACCGGGCAAACAGTTCCTCTGCGCCGGTGCGCAGGGACTCCGGCTGCTTCTTCCCCAAAACCAGCAAACTGGCCGGAAGCAATGCCCGCAGCGCCTGCTTGCCCGGCTCTGTGGGAGACAACAGGCGCTTTAAGTCCATCACCAGACATTCGTATTCACAATTTCCTTCCGGTTCGCCGCTATGAATCACCGCTTCCCCAATGAGCGCCATGTCGCCTTCCGACAACGCAAACGCCCGGTTGCCAAGGTACAGCCGCAAAGCTCCCCGGCGTACCCGCACCAGTTCGCTTTCCCGATGCCAATGGGTGGGCATGCGATAGCGCGGATGCCGCTCGTTTACGTCGTAATACGCCATGGGAAAATCTTCCGTTCCGTGCTGGATTTTTTCGTTATAGTCCAGATAATGCATCGTTTCCTCCCGGATTCAGGTCTGTATAGATGAAAAAGTGAATATCGTTATATTATATGTCATTATAGCACAATACAGGAAGCGAAACAGATGATATACTACAATTACACAAAAAGTTAACGGGAGGGATATACCATGGCTGAATCCAGACTGATCGGATCGTACCCGGTGATTGGCATTCGCCCCACCATTGACGGGCGCAGAGGACCTATGAAGGTTCGCGAGGGACTGGAGGAGCAGACCATGAACATGGCCAAGTCTGCCGCCAAATTGTTTGAGGAGAACCTTCGCTATTCCAACGGCGAACCGGTGAAGGTTGTCATTTCCGATACGACCATCGGCCGCGTGGCGGAATCTGCGGCTTGCGCAGAGCAGTTCCGCAAGGCGGGCGTGGACATCACGCTGACGGTGACGCCCTGCTGGTGTTACGGCAGCGAAACCATGGACATGGACAAGCACACCATCAAGGGCGTTTGGGGCTTTAACGGCACGGAGCGTCCGGGCGCGGTGTACCTGGCCAGCGTGCTGGCCACCCATGCCCAGAAGGGACTTCCCGCCTTTGGCATTTATGGTCATGACGTGCAGGATGCGGACGACACTTCCATTCCGGAAGATGTTCGGGAAAAGCTTTTGCGGTTTGCCCGGGCGGCCGTGGCGGTGGCGACCATGCGTGGCAAGAGTTATTTGCAAATCGGCTCCATCTGCATGGGCATTGGCGGTTCGATCATCGATTCTTCGTTCATCGAGGATTATTTGGGCATGCGCGTGGAGTCTGTGGACGAAGTGGAAATCATTCGCCGCATGACCGAAGGCATTTACGACGAGGCGGAGTTCCGGAAATTAAAGGCATGGGCGGCGGAACATGTCATCGAAGGATTTGACAAGAATCCGGCGGACATGCAACGGGATCGCGCGCGGAAGGATGCGGATTGGGACTTCACCCTGAAGATGTATCTGATTATCAAGGATTTGATGAACGGCAACAAGAATCTTCCGGAGGGCTGCGAAGAAGAGCGCGTGGGACACAACGCCCTGGCGGGCGGCTTCCAGGGACAGCGCCAGTGGACAGATTTCTATCCCAACTGTGATTTCCCGGAAGCCATGCTCAACACCAGCTTCGACCACAACGGCGCTCGGGAGCCCTATGTGCTGGCCACGGAAAACGACGTTCTCAACGGCTTGGGCATGATGTTTATGAAGCTGCTGACCAACCGTCCTCAGATGTTCGCCGACGTGCGCACCTATTGGAGTCCGGAAGCCGTGAAGAAGGCCACGGGATACGATGTAGAAGGCGTTGCCAAGGAGAACGGCGGCTTTATTCATTTGATCAATTCGGGCGCATGCTGTCTGGATGCCAACGGACAGGCACGGGACGAGGCAGGCAACCGTTTGATGAAGCCCTGGTATGAGGTAAACGAGGCTGATCAAAAGGAAATCATGGCGCACACCACTTGGAATTATGCCGATCTGGGATATTTCCGGGGCGGCGGATATTCCTCTCGTTTCGTTACGGATTGCGAAATGCCGGTGACGATGATTCGTCTGAACCTGGTGAAGGGCCTTGGGCCCATGCTGCAAATCGCGGAAGGCTGGACAGTGAAGCTTCCCGACGAAGTGACGGACATCCTGTGGAAGCGCACGGACTATACCTGGCCCTGCACGTGGTTTGCGCCGCGCTGCAACGGCAAGGAAGGTCCCTTCAAGGATGCATATTCCGTGATGAACAACTGGGGCGCGAACCACGGCGCCATCAGCTACGGCCATATTGGCGCAGATTTGATTACATTCTGCTCCATGCTGCGCATTCCCGTGGCAATGCACAACGTTCCGGAAGAGAAAATCTTCCGTCCTTCCTGCTGGAATGCCTTCGGAATGGACAAGGAGGGCGCCGACTATCGTGCCTGCGCCAATTACGGTCCTTTGTTTGGCAAAACCAAGGAATAATCCATTGCAAAGCTCTCGCGCCGGTCGTGCATTCGGCCGGTGCGAAAGCATTTTGGAAGCGTGCCGGCAAATATTTTGTAAACAGATGTGGTTAGCCTTGACATTCTTCTGAAAGTGTGGTAAAATACTTTTCGTTCCTGAAGCAAAACAGCGGTGCGGAACGGATGCTTGCTTCAGAAGGTTCTTTTGCTCTGTTGGCTCAGTTGGTTAGAGCACCGTGTTCACATCGCGGGGGTCGCTGGTTCGAGTCCAGCACAGAGCACCAGAAAAACCTCAATCGAAAGGTTGAGGTTTTTTGTATGCCGAAAACCCCGCGCAAGGCGTAGGAGTTCGAAGAGCTTGAGCGCTGAATTATGAAAGAAAAACTCCTTTTGCGAAAATGGAGACGCGGTCTGGCAACTGCATGACGAAAGCAAAAGGAGGACATACGAAATGGCGAATGCCAATAAGCGTTTATTACATACGAAATGGAATTGCAAATATCACATTGTGTTTGCACCGAAATATCGGAGAAAAGAAATCTACGGCAAACTTCGCGTAGACATCGGAAGAATCTTAAGAAAACTGTGTGAGCAAAAGGGCGTTGAGATCATTGAAGC
>JAQXRL010000074.1 GCA_029218505.1 Eubacteriales bacterium
CGAGGGCTGCCACAGGAGTGAAGCCCTGATAGGGCCTGGTCAAACCACCCGTTCTACGGGGGGTTTGTCTTTTCGGGAAACGGCGGAAAATCCGGCTGCAGTGGAAAAGTCCTAAATCTGCGAAATGCCGGGAACGAGAACCCCGTTTTGCGCCAACCTTTGCCGCAGGGACTGGACGTCCAAGGCATCTACCGCGACGCCCGCCTGGCAAGCCATAGCGGCGGCCGTGCCGGCCGCTTCGCCCATGGCCATGCAGGAGGCCTGCACACGGAAGGCGGATTGCGCCCTGCGATCACCGGAAGCAATTCTGCCGGCCATCATCAGGTTGTCAAAGCCTTTGGCCACCAGCGCGCCATAGGGGATGCCCGGAACGCGGCCCTGCTCCAAAAATTCGTTATCCAGCGGGGCGTCTTCGGTGCCGCGATGCACATCAATGGGATAAAAGGAATAGCACACGGAATCCGGCGGGCAAACGCCGCGCACGTAATCTTCGCCGGTGATGTAGGCGTTGCCCAGGATGCGCCGGGATTCCCGCGCCGCTACCTGTGGACTGCATGCGGCGACATATGCGTGTTCGTATCCCGGAACGACCTGATTCAACCAATGAATGACGCGCGCGATGGATTTTCGGCCTTCAATTTCACCTTGAGTACGGCTTTCATCGTCCGCCCCATTGAAAGGATACACGTGATTCAGGTTGCTGCCCACATTTTGCGCATAACTTTCCGAAAAATTCGCGCTGCGGCCTCGGCCATATCCCCGGGATACGCCGTAAGTATTGCATCCCCAGATGTCATGAGAAGACATTTCCCCCGCTTCCACCCTGCGCAGAAAATCCTGATGGATGGCTTCGCTGTCCTTTGGGCAGGGCGAGCAGTTGACGATCACACTGTTCAGGCTGGCGGGCTGCAATTCGTCGGAAAGTTCATATTCTGCGCCTGCCATGGCCGCCACATTGCCGTCGCCGGTGCAATCCACAAACACGCGGCCCTCAATGCGGACAAGCCCATTCCCGGTGGCGACGAGTACGGCGGACACATGGCCGTTTTCTGCCAGAACGTAGGCGACGGGCTGATGAAAGAAGATTTTTGCGCCTGCCTTCTGCACCATATCGTCCATAAACACGGCGGCCTGAAAGGGGTTGACTTCCACGGCAAGCTGGGAATGCGTGGCGGTATAGGGCGGAGGAGGAAGCTGCGCAAAGCCATGATCGGCCAGGTTCGTCATCAACTCCCAGGCAATGCCGGCAATGATCTGCTTTCCGTGGGCGTGAAACAGTGCCGGCGCGGGAACGCCGCCCACCGTCATCGTTCCGCCCAGCATGCCCCATTTTTCCAGAACCGCGGTTTTTGCGCCGCTTCGCGCCGCGGCCACCGCCGCGCAAAACCCTGCCGTGCCGCCGCCGCAGATTACCACGTCGAACGCTTCCGTTTTTTGGATTTTTACGGTTTCAACCATGGAAAAGCCCTCCAAATTGGAATTTGTGGAAAGGGGGGCCATTCGTTTGCGAATGACCCCGCCGGAGATTTTAGCCGAAGTTCACGGTCTTTGTAACTTCCAGATAGCGTTCCAGCCCCATATCGTTCAGGGTGTCCAAATAGTCCTGCCAGGCAGCGTCGTCTTCAATGTCGGTGGCGCCGGTGATGAACTGAATCTTGGCTTGCAGCAGATAATCGTTCATCTGCGTCTTCATTTCGTTGTATTCAACCAACAGGTCTGTATCGCTGCACCAGGCAAACTGTGGGAACCCGGTAAGGGTGTAATAGTCCTCGTATACTTTTGCGCCTTCATACAGATAAGGAACGTGATCCGTGGGCGTGCGGCCAAACAGAGATTCCTCGGTGCGGTAATAGGGCACGGTGCCCACATACCAGGTGGTGTTTTGCAGAACGTTGCGGGAGGTCAGGAAGAAGCGGGAAGGCGTGGTGCCGTTGATGGCAGGGGTGTCGTTCCATTCCCAGTTGACGCCTTCAAAGCCGTAATCGATCAGAATCATGCCTTCGTTGCTGAACCAATAATCCAGCCACTTGATGGCGATATCCGGGCGTTCGCAGGCGGAGGTGATGGCGCCCACCAGGTATAGATCCAGATGGCCGGAAGTGGTGGCCTGGCGCAATCCGGTGGGACCTTCCAGGGGAGCGAGGGGATCATACACGTCGTAGCAGTTGTCCATGGAGGCGGGATTGACCGTGACGCCGGACCAGAAACCGCCAAAGGCGCCGACAATGCGTTCGGTGGGATCGTTTTTGTTCGTCAGGCTTTGCAATTGGCTGTTGTCCTGAATGAAGGTTTCTTCCGCGATGAGGCCCTCTTCAAACAGGTGATTGATCCATTTCAACCCTTCCCGGTATTCGTCCGTAATGGCCACCATGCTGACGTTGCCTTCTTCATCGGCCATGACATAATTGCTTTCGGGCGTGGCCTGGAAGGCGTTGAGCAGATAGGTGGTGAAGTCGCCTCCGCTGGTGGTCAGGGTGCCCATCATGGGAACCTCGTCCGTGGCGTCGCCGTTGCCGTTCATGTCGTTGTCCCGCCAGTAAACCAGCATATCTTCGAATTCCTGGGTCGTGACGGGCGCTTCCTTGCCGGTGTCCTGGCAATACTTTTCCAGCCAGTCGTGGTTCACATACAATTTATTGCGCACCAGCAAGTAGGTGGCGGGATCGGTTCTGAACAAAGAATAGATGTGACCGTCGGTGGCGGTGATGGCTTCTTTGATGTCGGGGCGCTCCGCCAGCACGTTTTTGATGTTGTAACTGTATTCTTCAATCAAATCGTCCAGGGGAAGGAAAATGCCGGCCTGGCTGTATTGCGTGACCTGATCCGTGGAAAAGCCGCAGGTGTAGATATCCGGATAGTCGCCGCTGGAGAGGGAAAGATTCAGCTTTGTGGCCAGTTCGCTGCCGGGAACCTGCACCCAGTTTACGTGGATTCCCGTCATTTCTTCATAATACTTGGTGGTTTCGTTGGTTTCCAAATCCTCAATGGTTGCATCCAGGCCGGCCCAGATTTCCAATTCATAGGGCTCGTCCACAATGGGATATACGTTGGGGTCGGAGACGGTGAGTGCGGATGCGCCCATGACCAGGGAAAGCATCAGCGCAACGATGAGAACCAAAACCTTCTTCATGATGAATCCTCCGTTTCGTCGAATTGCAGTGTTGGTCGGGAAAGAAAGTCGGGCAAGGAAGTCGGGAAAGGGAAGTGGGACAATGTACATCGCCGGGAAGGATTATCCCTTTACGGAACCAATCATGATTCCCTTGACGAAATACTTTTGAACAAAGGGGTACAGCAAAAACATGGGTATGGAAGAAACCACGATCAGGGAATACTTCATCACGTTTTGCCGTTCCTGCAGGGAAGCGAGGGCATCGGGATCCATGGCGGCGGTCATATCCGCCGTGTTGTTCAAAATCAGCAAATCCCGCAAAAACACCGACAGAGGCATCTTGGAGCGCGTGCTCATGTAGATCATGGCGTCGAAGTAACTGTTCCAAATGCCCACGGCGTAATACAGGCCGACGACCGCCAGAATGGGCACGGAGAGCGGCAGCACAATTTGCGTGAGATAGCGCGTTTCGCCGCATCCGTCCAATTGGGAGGCTTCCTTCAGTTCCCGGGGAATTTGGGTGCGGAAATAGGTTCGCATGATGATCATGTTGTACACGTTCACCGCTCCGGGCAGCAGCAGCACCCAAACGCTGTCCAGCAGATGATAGCTGCGCATGGTGAGATAGGTGGGAATCAGCCCGCCGCCGAAGTACATGGTGAATACGAAGATCCCCATCAGGAAGCCGCGGCCGTCCAAATCCGGCTGGGACAGAGGATACGCTGCCAGCACGCAGAATGCCAGGCCGATGAGGGAACCCACCAGGGTGTATCCGATGGAATTGCGATATCCAACCCAAATCCACTTGTATTCAAATACGGCCTTGTATCCCTCCAAGGACCATCGTTTTGGGAAAATGTTTAATGTCAGCGTGCTGACGCCTGCCTCGAAGGACGCAAAAATGATGTACAAAAGCGGATATGCGATCAACAGGCCGAACAGCAGCATCAGGACATCGTCCAGACACAGCACAATTTGATCCTGTAAACAAGGGCGGATGACGCTCTTTCGTTGTTTGTTTGCAAGCATGCTTCTGCCTCCTTACCACAGGGCGTTTCCTGTCATGGCGCTGGAAATTCGGTTGACGGTAACCAGCAAGATCAAATTGATGATCGATACGAACAACCCGATGGCTGTGGCGGAGGAGTATTGGGGCAGTCCGCTGGTGAGTCCCTGCTTGTATACATACGTGTTGATGATTTCCGACGCCTTCAAATTCATGGGGTTTTGCAGAAGATACACTTTTTCATAGCCCACGTTCAACAAGGAACCGCAGCGCATGATCAGCAACACGCATACCGTGGGCAGCAGCCCCGGAATATCCACATGCCAGATGCGCTTGAGCAGCGTGGCGCCGTCGATCATGGCCGCTTCATGCAGTTCCGGAGAGATGCCCGCCAAAGAAGCAATATAAATAATGGAAGCATAACCGATGTCCTGCCAGACGTTCGTCCATACATAAATATGGGGAAACGCCGACGGGATGCCCATGTAATTGCGCTGGGGAACGCCAAAGACGCCCAAAATTGCGTTTACCAGGCCGGTTTTGGCGTCGAACATTTGCAGAATAATGCTGCACATGACCACCGTGGTAATAAAATGCGGCAAATATGAAATGGTTTGCACGGTCTTTTGGAAAGGCTTGCATCGCAGGTAATTGACGCAAATCGCCAGAATCAAAGAGCAGGGGAACACGGCGATTCCGTATAACCCAAGCACCAGCGTGTTTTTCAGGATCGTCCAAAATTGATAGTTGTTTATGAATTTGATGATGTATTTCAGCCCAACCCATTCGCTGGTCCAAATGGTTTTGGAAGGTTGATAGTTCCGAAATGCAATTTGAATGCCATACATGGGCACATATCGGAACAAAACGACCAGAACCAGGGGAAACAGCAGCATCATGTATAGCACTCGGTTTTTCCAAATGCGTTCCATTCGCGGCGTGTGCCTGGCGGGAATTGCCGGTTGACGTTTGTTCATGTTCCGCACTCCGTCCTTTCTGTTTTTCGGGTAGATTGTAACATGACTCCCTGGGGGGCGCAACGGTATAGTTTTTGGATGTGCCGACAGAAATTCACATTTTGAGCGCGCAAAACGCACGACAATTCTAATTTTGGCCGACATATCTTCCGAAAACCGCCGGGGAACAGACGATTTGACGATATACATCCTGGAGGATCTGTGTTATACTAAAAAGGAATTCTGGTTTTGCACAGGAGCAGGGAGGAACGATGATGAAGAAAATTGCGCAGGGAATCAAGCGGATGTTTGGCAGTCGCGTGTTTTCCAGGTTGATCGTGTATTATATCCTGCTCATTGCTGTGTTTGCGTCGATGTGTGGGTTTTCATATTATCAAGCCATGAACATGAGCCTGGAAAACCTGGTGGATCGCAATCAATTGATTTTTGAAAATTCGGCGGTAACCCTGCAAAACACGTTTCGAACCATTGAGAGTTTCACCACCAATCTATACGACTTGGATCAATTGCAGCAGCTCATGAGCCGCACGTCCCGGGAATCGCAGGGAAAAACGATTGATATTTACGAAGCAATCCGCGTTTTGCCCGTGCTAAACGATGTAAACGGGGTGCTCAGCGGATATTTTGTATACATTCCAGGCGGAGATTATATTGTGGCGCCGGGGCAAGGCTTTTCCAGCCTGGAACGCTATTATGAAGCGTATTTTGCCCTCAGTTCGCAGCAAAGCTATCAACAGTGGCACGACCAGGTGCTTTCCGGGGAAGGGAAATCCATCCATGCGTCCTGGCAGGATGGTTCCGAAATTCAATATGCCATGCCGTTGAGCAATTCCGTGACCGGAGGCGTGCCCAGCAAGGTGGTATACAAAATCAGTTCCAAGAATCTGCTGCGCCAGCTGTCCCGATCCTTCACGGGCGGAACGGAGTGCGCGCTGATTGCGGACATGGAAGGGAAGATTCTCGCGGCCAGTTCGGGCAGCGACGCCTTGATCGAAAGCCTGGAGGGCAGTTTTCCGGAAGAGTCCTCCGGCGTGCGGGAATATTCTGTTTCCGGAGTCAGATATATGCTTTCCTATCAAGCGGTGCCGAAATTTGGCGTGCAGATGATGATCCTGGTGCCCTATAGCGTGGTTGTGGCTCAGGCAAAGGAATCCATTCGCGGAATTGTGATGATCCTGGTGTGGCTTTTGATGGCGGGTTTGGTGGCCATTGTGATCGTGGTGCTTTCCAATGTGCTTCCGCTGATGAAGATTGCGGATCGTGTGACGGAGACAGAGACGGACGCCAAGGGCATGTGGCTGATTCCCGAAGCCTTTTCCCGCATGGAAAGCAGCAAGCAGGTTTTGGAAAAACGAGTGGAGGAGCAGAAATTGCATCTGCGAAACGCATGCATCAACCGGTTGATGCATGGGAATGTGTTGGATCCATACAATTTGGAAGAAATGCTGCGATGTTCCGATTTGCCGCTGAAAGGCAGCCGGTTTTGCGGCGTACTGATAGAATTCAACAACACGCAACCGGAAGCCGTTTCCCGGGCGTTGATTTTGGAATTGCTGAACGAATACAGCGAACATTTGACGTTTCTGACGTTTGAAAGCCTGAACGTCGTTGCCTGTCTGTATTTCCAGGGAGAAGACGAGCAGACGGACGCCCGGATGTTCTTCGGCCATATATACGAAGCAATGAAGTCGGCCTGCGGCTTCGACGCGGTGTTCTATGTGGGAATTCCCTGCGAACAATTGGAAAGAATTCCGGAATCATTTTCAACGGCAGAATGGCTGATGCGCATTTCGCAGCACAACGAATGGCTTTGCATGGCAGAAAACGATTCCCGCAGCATCAATCTCCGGTGCATTCTTTCGCCGGACACGGAAAAGAAGATTGAAAATTGCGTCATGATGGGGGAAAGGGAAGCGGTGGCCCAAATCCTGGAGGAAATATACCGGCGGAATTTCGTGGAAAACAACATTCAGGGCTTCTGGCGGCAATTTCTGTATTGCCGGCTGGTGGGCATTTTGGCTACGTGCAATGCGAATTTGTCGGAAGAGGAAAGCATACCGGATCAGGTGATGCAACTGGCCGGCAGAGAATTTTTTCTTTGGATTTCGGAAAGCTTTGCCGTTTGCTGTGAGCGCGCCTGCAACAAGAGCAACCAGCGTTCGCAGCGCCTGATCGACGACGTGCGGCAATATATTGAGGAAAATTACACCAATTACGAACTTAGTCTGAACAGCCTGGCCTTTCATTTTGGCATCACCGGCAATTATCTTTCCGGGCTGTTCAAAAAGCAGCTGGGCATGAATTTTTCGGTATACCTGGAACGGGTGCGCATCGAACATGCGGAAGAACTGCTGTCCGGCACGAATCAAACCATCGACGAAATCGCTTGCCAAATTGGATATGCAAATTCGGATTCCTTCCGAAGGGCATTTCGCCGCGTGCGTGGCGTAAGTCCTTCGCAATTTCGCGACAGAACGGAAGAAGGCGCTTCCGCCGGAGAAAGACCATCGAACATGGGAGGGGAAGAGACATGATTTTGGATTCACACATGCATTTGGGAGAGGATCTGATGTTTGGAACCGATGACAGCGAAGAAGACATTTTGCAATATATGCGGGAAAACAACATAGACGGCGCGCTGCTGCAAACAGGGATTTTGCCCAGGGATGCCCGGCAGGCCACGCTTCGGCTGCACGAAATGATTGCGCGGCATCCGGGAAGGTTGTGGGGCGCGGCGGTGCTCAGCCCGTATTTGCCGGAAGAGGAATATTCTTCGTTTATGCGTTGGGCCGTAAAGACGCTGGGGTTTAAGGCGTTGAAGCTGCAGGGATTTGCCTTTTGCGCCAGTCCGTCTTCGCCCCAGGCGCGCAAGGTCTTTGAAAATGCCGCCGAACTGGACGTGCCGGTGATCCTGCATACGGGAAATGGCGTGCCGGTGGCGCTGCCGTCTTTGGTGATTCCCATCGCCCGCGCGTTCCCAAAGGTGAAAATCGTATTGGCGCATTCCGGCGGAGGCATGTATGGCGCCGAGGCGCTGGTGGCGGCGCAGGTTTGCGAAAATATTTATCTGGAAACTTCCTGGTGCAACGTATTGGAATTGAAATCCTTTGTGGAAACGTTGGGCTGCGAACGCATCATGTTTGGCACGGACGTGCCCCTCAACGCCGGCGTAGAATTGGCGAAATATCGCGCGCTGCGCTTGACGGATGCTCAATATGAGCAGTGTTTCTGCAAAACGGCGATAGAGGTATTTCGTTTGAAGATAAATTCGGGCTGTGCGACGGCATGACGAAGCTTGCGGGCATCGCTTTGGGCAAGAGGCAAGGGAAAGGGCAAGATGCTGGTCCCTGGTCAAGGGAGCGCCGGACGCAGGATGGGCATTGCTGTGCAGGGCGCGACGGGTTTCCGTGGGAGGCGCATTGGCGTTCGGCAGTTGCGCGAATCTGCGGACTGCATGCGGAAACCCAACAAGGAGATGAACGCGGCTCAAACCCGGCTGCCTGTTCCGCCTGGATCGATCAGATGGCGGCCTCGCGTCAGCGCTGCTGTTTTGCGTTTTCTTCGAGACAAATCGCAAGCGTTGCCCTGCGGATGTCCGCATCGATCAAAGGCCGCATGCTGGAAGAATAGCGCAGGCTGTCTGCCCGGCGAAGCGCGTCAAGAATTTCTTTCCGCAGATCGGGCTTGGCTGCCGCAAGCGCAGGCAAACTTTGGATGAATTGTCGCGCCGTGATGGGCTTCGGATCGGTGATGTGGGCGAGGATTTTGTCAAGGTTCTCGTCGATTTGGCATTCTGAATCCCATTTTGCATTTGCCGCAATGAGCAGCAGCGCACGGGTGCGCACATAGGAATGATCGTGATTCAGCAGATCCAAAAACCGCGCCAGAAACGGATAGACGCGGTTGGATTCTTCGCTGATCGCCAGAAGCTGCTTCATTGCGTCGCAACCATCCGATGCTTTTGGTGCGGTAAGTTGTTGAACGAGCTGTTCCGGGTTTTTCATAATTGTCACCTGCATTTTGCTTCCTTTTTCCAATGCATGCCCACGATCATGCCCGGCAACATGCCGAAAGACAGGCCTAGGGCTGGATCAATTGCGCCCGCATCGCCAAGGCACATGCCTTCGGAGATGCGATTTTCCGCATCTCTGGTTTCTACTTCCGTGGAAACATTGCCGGAGCAACCTTTGCCCTTGGATTGATGTTTTTTTGACCTGGTTCGATGTGAGCAAGGCGATTTCAGTGCCCATAGGCACTATGAAAGTGCTGCTTGGAGAAAACTCCGCAGGCTTTTCTCCTTCAATGGGCGTTTGCATCCACAGCTTTGTTTTGGACGCAGTTGCAAACGATGTTCAGAATATATTATACACGTTGACGTGACAAAAGCAAGCCCTTCGCGGTCGAGAGCCCGGGCTTGCTTTTGAAAACGCGCAATCGAGCCTGCTTGCGGCGGAGCAACTGCGACGGCAAACTTTCCGGATTCCGCAATGGAGCTCTTCTGGTTTTCGGCAGAGAACGGCGTACATTTCAAGGCGGCGGCGCGCCCTTACAGGGAAAGATTGCCCAAGGTTTCTGGGAGAAGGATGCGCGGTTCCGCCTTTTCTGAAATGCCGGTCCATGGAATGCAGCTGCCTGCCGCCGTGGAATCGAAGGATTTGCCGTCGCTGCCAATGCGAATGCCATGCCGCACAGCGGTTTTGTGTCGCTGCGTTTCCTGTGTTTCCATCGGAATGCCGGGATTTCATGGTATGCTGCGGCCGGATCAAAGCGCGGGTTCTTTCCAAGGAATGGGGGCGGCAGACAGGCCGCGCTATGCATGCCCTCTGCCCAACGCGGCCTGTTTTTGCGCGCCTTTGGCGATAGCAAGGGGATGATGCCGGAGCCTGAGCATCTTTCATGGCATTTTGTGTTCTGCTTGCGGGAAGCCAGATGCCGGGCAGAAGGATTGCGATTCTTCTGCGCGCTATGCTTCTCTGTTGCAAATTTCTGCGTAAACGTCTTCCGGGATCATGGGAATGCGCAATTTCTCCATGATGGACGGCAGAACGGAGCCTGTTGCCGCATATTCCCGTCCTGCTTGTCGCAGGAGCGTGAGAAACGGTTTCGTCACCGGATCGGCTTCCGGCACGTTGAACATGGGGGTTTCCGGCACGGTGATGATGGTGGAATTCTCCTCTCCAAACATCAATTTGAACTGCATCATCATTCCTTCAAAATTGTGCGCTGCGTTGGGAAATCCGCAGCCGCAAATCATTGCATATTTCAAACGGGAGAAATCATATTGACTGGGATGTTCATATCGGTCGCCGGTTTTTTGCATGGCAAGGGAGGACAGCGGCATGGTGCGGTCGATCAGCGCCTTGAGGTGGGCCGGCATGGAATAGGAGTACAGCGGAAAGCTGAACAGCAGCAGGTCGGTTGCGAGGATGCCGCGCAGAATTTCCGCCATGTCGTCGTTGTGTATGCATGATCCTCCGTTGCGTTTGCAGGAAAAGCAGCCGCAACAGTATTCAATGTGCTTGTCGATCACGTCGATTTGCGTGATTTCATTCCTGCAGGCGTCGTTCATGCCCTTCAGGAAAGCGCGGGTCATATGCATGGTGTCGCTTTTTTCGCGCTTGGGGCTTCCGTTCAAAACAAGAATTTTCATGGATCAATCCTCTCAAAGGTCAAATGTGAATTTTCGTCAGGCCGTGGCGATTGCAGTAGGCGTAGATATGCCCGTGCCCCCGCAGGAAAAAACGAGTTTCTGCGTTTTGTTCTGGATACAACTGCACGATATGCGCGCGGTCCCCGGTGACGCATGCGAAAAAACGGATGGAATGTCCCTTTGTCATGGGATGATCCATGTGTACGAACCATTCGGTTTCGATGCGTTCCGCCTGTATTGTATGCGCGTCATCCGCCTCCTCTGCTTCCAGCGGCGGCAATTGGATTCCGCAGCAGGAAAATGCGCCCTCTCCGGTTGACCAAATCACATTGCCACAAACGGGGCAAACATAGAATTTGCTGCGCAGCAAATTGGCGCAGCGGTTTGTGTTTGTGACGCATTCGCCGGAGAGCAGTTCCGCAACGGATACGTTGAGTACGGCGGCCAAGGGTTCGAGCATCGCAATATCGGGCAGACCGCGATCCGTCTCCCATTTGGAAACGGTTTTATCGCTGACCAGGAGCAATTCTGCCAGCTGTTTTTGCGTCATTTTTTTCTTTTCGCGCAAGGCGCGAATGGTACTGCCGGTCACATATCGGTTCATGGATTTCTTCTCCTTTTCAACAGGGTTTTGCATGGAATATAGAATACACCATCCTGCAA
>JAQXRL010000075.1 GCA_029218505.1 Eubacteriales bacterium
CATATTATACCACCCCGGAAACGCCTGCGCAACATTCCCGAACAATTTTCCGTTCCCATGAAGCGGCCCGGATGCCGCGTGCATCCGGGCCGTCCTAAGTTTATTCTTCTGAAATATCGTATTCCATAATCCTGGGCGCAGTGCGAAGGCCAAGGCTGGTCAGGCGGTAAGAATCCGTCCATGCCGCGCCATCCGTACGCCATGCGTCGGGTCCAATCCAGGCGTTTGTGGTGTCTGCACGATGCACCGGGCCAAAGCAATTTTCCCGATTGCCCAGCAGCGTCAGTTGCAGCGTGTGTTTGCCCGCTTCATATTTCCCCAGGTACAGCACATACGGCGGATATGCAATATAGCCAACCTGTTTGCCGTCCACGCTTACGCGAATTGCCGCGCCGTCATAATGAGGCGCTACGACGCACAGGTGTCCGCCGCGAGTTTCCATCGGCAACTGATACGTAATGTTTCCGCCATAGTGCGGCAATTTTTGCATTACCACGCTGTCGAAACCCAGCTTTTCCGGCCGGGAAACAATTTCCCGATACTCGCCGGCAATCTGAACACCGAAATCACCCAGCAAATAGCACCATTCCACATTGGTGCGGCGGCCGAAGGGGATCTTCACTTCAATGGTATTGCAGCCCTTGGGCAAATTTCCCAGAGGAATTGTGCCGATAGACTTGTCCGTGAACCATCCGTCCGGGACTGCCGCGATGCTTTGCCCGTTCAGCGTGACTTCCGCGACCTCCGCATCCTCCAACGCCAGTTTCACACCGGCGGCCTCTACGGCGCAATGAACCGTAAAGCGCAGGCGTACTACATGGGATGCCTTCTCCTCCTGTACGGTCCAGGGCTGCGCCACGGCGCCACGGCGGCTGGGCCAGCCGAGTTTCGCCCGCAGCGCGTTGTCCGCCCGCAAAAGCTCCTGCGCAGGAAGGTATTCGTCGTCATCCAAGGCGAATTCCGCCTTGTCCATCAAATATACGTTCGGCTCGTCCAATGCATAATCCACCAGCATCGGCACGGGCAAATCGCGTCCGTTTTCACTGGAGATCGTCGCCTGGACCGTTTCCTGCGCCGCTTCCAACGCGTAAAAGCGCAACAGCAGGCTGTCGTAATCATACAACGTAGAACGAACGACCGTCTTTCCTGCCTTGACTTCAAAATCCGCCGGCAGGATATTTCCCGTTTGCGTGTCATAAACCCGCACGGAATGCTCTCCATCCAACGTCACGCGAATTTCCTGGCCAATGGGAATATCCTTGTTGTACGGGTCGCACGCATGCGCAAGAAACAGCCAAAAACCATCGCCGTCCCGGCGCAGCTGATGCACCAGATTCGTGGTGCGGCTTCCGTTGGCGTTGCGAATATCCAGCACGCGCACGTCTTTCAACGCATCCAGCACCGCTTCCTGACTGAAGGCCGCGCGCTGCGCTTTCTGCCAAAGCTGCACGCCGCGCTGGCTGGGTACGGCGTTTTCCAAAGAGGGAGCATCGCCCAGGAACAACAGTTTTCCGCCGGCCTTTTGGAACGCCTCCAGGCGATCCAGAGTGGTTCCGCGCAAGGTCTCGCAACCCGGCACCACAATGGCATCATACGCCATTTCGCCCACGCGCAGAGGCGCCGACGCGGCCTTGCATTGGTCCGGCAGCAAAGATTCGCTGATAAAATCGAAGTCTATGCCGCCGGTAAGCAGCCAACGGGTGAGGTTTTGGAAATTGTCGTCCATCTGCTGGCGCACGCCGTGCGTCTGTTCGGCGGGGCCCCAATGCAGCCAATAACTCTCCACGGGATGAATCACGCCCACCTTGACCACGGGCTTGCCGCGGGTCAGCGCGCTGTTTACGCGGGCAAAGTGATTTTCCACGAAGGAATAATCCTGCCACCAGGGAGACTGATAACTGATGGAGGCGGGATAATCCCGCTTGGCCTCGCCTTTCATCGACACCCACGACAGATGCTGCACGCGCACGGTGACGCCCAGCGCCGCCTGCCAGTCGCCCTGCAATTTGTGGCCGCGGAAATCATACGCCCATCCCGTAACGCCGTACAGTTCGCTGAGCACGCCGGGTCTGCCATACTGATGGGCGGCGGATTGCGCCTGTTTGGCCGTGGTAAATTCGTAATGGGCGCAGAGCATGTCGATTCCCGGCAACTGGAAGCTGCGATAGGAACGCATGGCTTCGCCCAGGGCGGCCGTCTGGCTTTCCAGCGTCGGTTCTTCCATCATGTGACCCGT
>JAQXRL010000076.1 GCA_029218505.1 Eubacteriales bacterium
AAGGGCCTGAAATTTGCCGTTGAAGCGGACGAAGGAAGCAAAAATTCCTGCCGATTCAATTTGAACAGCAGGAATTTTCGCGTTTGTGGGCTTTGTCAGGGGTCTGAAGCGCCCTCTGAATTTTTTCGGAGGGCGCTTCAAGCTGTCGAAAAACGCAGGGAAGGCACGAGAGGGCTTGGGGCCTCTCGAATTCCAATCGTGAACGGCGGCTACGGGTGCTGATTTTGCGGCCGGAAGATCGTGAAGTTTCCGGCACAAAGGCGTCAGATCCGGCCAAAGGAGATCATTTTATACGTCTTTCTGACTTCAATGTCCGATGCATGCACCAGCGCGGAACCGTATCCGTTCGGATGTCCATATTTCTTGCCGGCCTCGGAAATCGAAAGGTGCAAATCGTCGTTGCTCCAATTCTCTCCGGCGCCAAACACCAGAAACGACACAAAATACGCATCGTCTCCCAAAGGACACATGGATGTCGCCATGGCGAATCCATCGCTGATCCAGCCGCCGGTTTCGCAATGATAATAATACGCCCCGTCATAATCGAAGCGCGTTATGCTCAGGTCTACCTTCGGCGCATCGTAAAAATACCGGTTCAGGATGTCCTGAATTTCATCGTCTGCCACGCGGCAATTGTTGCCATTGAAATAATCGCCGTATTCAAAGGCGTCCGGGTCGTTAAACCACAGATGATCATGGGCAAAATCCACCAGCGCTTCATTGTCGGCGTCCGCCAGCGAACCGCCGCACACGGCCTTTACGCCCACTTCCGTAAAATTGCTCAGGAACAGATTAACGGCATAGGCCGCATCGTCGGTCAGGGCAATGGGCGCATAATCCTCCCCACTGGCCGCGACGGGAACGCACAGGAGCATTGCCAGCAGACACAGTACAAATCTTCGCATTGAATTTCCATCCTTTTCTGTATTTTTATTCCTTCGACGCACTCAACCGGGAAATTGTTCCATGTTCCGGCGGAGCATATTTTCGCAAAAAGCCTTCCACCGCTGTCCAGTAGCCTTTCGGATCCACCGAAAAGGACATCACATGGCCGGCGCCGGGCACGGTAAACCGCTCCTTGGGACAGCGCGCCTGGCGATAGAGCATATCGCACATGGCAAAGGGAACAAACGTGTCCGCTTCTCCATGAAGAAACAAAACCGGTGCGCGGGCTTTCGCCACTTGGGACAGAACGGAACCATCCCGCAGCAGAGAATACCCTGCCCGAAGGCGCGTCACCCATTCCATACACCACAGAACCGGCGTCGCCGGAAGATGCATCCTGTGCCGCAGCACATGGGCAAACTCATCCCGAATGGACGTGTATGCGCTGTCCGCAACAATCGCGGCCACGTATTCCGGAAAATCATCCTCTCCGGAAGCCATCAATACCGTGGCGGCGCCCATGGAAATCCCAAACAGCACAATCCTGCCGGCGCGATATTCCGCATGCAGAAATTCCGCCCATCGAAGGACGTCTCTGCGCTCCTTCCAGCCCATTCCCGCGTAATTTCCCTGGCTTTTGCCATGGCCGCGGGCGTCCGGCATCAAAACGCCATAGCCCAGCCGCCGCATTCGTTCCGCAAAAACCGACATTTCCTCGCTTCTGCCCGAATACCCATGGCACAAAATCGCCCACGCGCCTCCCGCCCTGGCCGGAATGCAGATTGCCCGCAGGCGCAATCCATCGAAGGAGGAAACAAACGCCTCCTTCCAGGCTGTCCGCGCCAGAAAGTCGCTGGAAAACACGCCCCAGTTTGCGGGATCGTCCCGCTTCTTTTTGCGGTCAAACAGCAGCCACATGATCCGCCACGCCCTGGCGTTCAGAGCAATATCGTAAAGAACTCCTCCAAAAATCACCGCCGCCGCCAGCACGCCCAGGAGAATCGCGATTGTCAAACGCATGTGTTCCTCCCAAACCCGATCGTCCGAAGATTCCCTTTCAGTATACCCGGCAAGCGGCGCAAAAGAATGGCGCCAGGGTTATCCCTTTGCGCATTTGGCCCGTTTCGCAAATCAGGGGCCGCTTTTCCCGCGGCCCCTTTCTCCCTCGGCAGGAAACGGAATGTAGAAAAACTATCTGTGTTTTCTGGGCATCGGAGGCGGCGGATCTCTGCGCACGCACACGGTAAGGTTTCCGCATTCGTCTACTCCCAGCATGACCGTGGCGCATTCCATGGGATTGCACGGATTGGCGATTCGCACGTTTTGCACGCGGCAGGCGCATGGATCCGGCACACAGGAAGGCGGCATACAGGAACAGGAAGGCGGCGGGCAGCAGGGATGAGGCGGCTCCGGCGGTTTGGCCGGGCCAAACAAGGGCAGCCGCACACATCCCCTGTCCTCCCGGCAGCCACAGGGATACAGCGGCGAATGATTATCATAGAACATACATACGCATCCTCTCCAGAATAGTACCGTTCCATCCTATGCCGAAAAAATGCAATGCGTGCTGCGTTGAAAAGCGCCGCCAGGTCTGCTATAATAGCGATATGAGGAATGATTTGGAAATACAGGCTGTGACGGACGCGTTGCTTTCTCTGCGCGCCGGAGCCTTGAGCGAAGAATACGATCTGCACCGGCTGATTGGCCAGGCATTGGAACACGCCGGACTCGCGTTTGTCCATGAATGCCCTCTGGCGCCCCGCTGCCGCATTGACTTTCTGGTGGGCCGCGTGGGTATCGAGGTAAAAAAAGGCAATCCGCAGCGCAAATTGCTGCTCCGGCAATTGTCCCGCTATCTGGCCTCAGACATGCTGGATGCGGTGGTGGTGGTGTGTCCCCGGACGATCGCCCTGCCTGAGCGCTTGCAGAATAAGCGCGTCGTTGTCGTATCGCTGAATCGTCTTTGGGGGGTCGCGCTGCCATGAATGAATATCCGCCGTATTTGCGGGATGTTCCCCAAACCGGACATTTATACGGAACACTGTCTTACAACCGCCGGTCCAAATGCTGGACCATCAAGGGGGATCCCTGCGTAACCGAGTTGGCGAAACGCCTGTTCCCCGGATGCGACGGACGGGGACGGGGCGTGGCGCGATTCACGGCCCACCGGCGCATTATCGGAGATTTGAACTGGCTGATGCTGCGCTATCCCCTGGAAATCAAGGAAGCGGACCGTTCCCGCTGGGAACAGGCCTTGGCAGACGCCCGGGAATATGCTTTGCGCCGGGAACGCGCCCTGTCCATGCCCGAAACGGCAACGCCTCCGGCAGAAACTTTTTCCGGCCAGTTGCTGCCCTTTCAGCGGCAGGGGCTGGGATTTTTGCTGTCCGCCCGGCGTTGTCTGCTGGCGGACGAAATGGGCCTGGGCAAAACGGTTCAGGCACTGGCCTTTCTGGCCACCACCATGGCATATCCGGCGCTGATTGTGGCTCCGCCCCATCTGGTTCGCAATTGGCAAAACGAAATCTGCCGGTTTTTGAACCCCGACGGACGGCTGAAAGTCCATGTTCTGCACGGTTTGACGCCCTATGCCTTGCCGGAGGCGGATATTTATATCGTACATTACCTGTTGCTGCGCGGCTGGAAGGAGGTTTTGCCTTCCTTCGGCTTCCGAACCGTGATTTTCGACGAGATCCAGGAACTGCGCCGGGGCGGCACCGGAAAATACTCCGCCGCCAGCCTGATTTCGGAGGCCTGCGAAAACGTAATCGGGCTTTCCGGAACCCCGATTTACAACAACGGCGGAGAAATCTGGAACGTCGTCAACATCCTGGATTTCCACTTTTTGGGGGACTGGGAGAGTTTTTCCCGGGAATGGTGTTACGGATACAACACGCAAATCGTGGCCAAGCCGGAATTGCTGGGCGAACATCTGAAGCGGGAAGGCATGATGCTGCGGCGCCTGAAGAGCGAAGTGCTGTCGGAATTGCGGCCCAAGCGGCGCCTGGTGCAGGAAATCGACTGGGACGACAAGGTGTATCGGGAAATCATGAAACCCGTGGCGGAAAAGCTGGCGCTGTACCGCGCCACGGACGATCCATCCCGGCGGGCGTTGATCGAAGACGATATCTGCCAGCGGCAGCGGCAAGCCACGGGCATTGCCAAAGCCCCTTACGTGGCGGCTTTCGTCCGGGCGCTGGTGGAGGAAGGCGAAAAGGTGCTGCTCATGGCGCACCACCATCAGGTGATGGACATATACAAACAGGAACTAAAAAAGCAAAAGCCCATGTTTATCACCGGGCGGGAAACCGACGCGCAAAAACAAGCCGCGGCGGATGCCTTCATGTCCGGCAAGACGGATCTTCTGTGCATTTCCCTGCGTTCCGCCAGCGGGCTGAATTTGCAACGGGCAAGCTGCGTCGTATTCGGCGAATTGGATTGGTCTCCCGCGGTGCATTCCCAGGCCGAGGATCGGGCGCACCGCATCGGTCAGCAGGATTCCCTGCTGTGTTATTATCTGGTGTCCCCCAAGGGATCGGATCGGGATATGCAGGACGCCCTGGGTTTGAAAGTCAGCCAGTTTGTGAGCCTGATGGGCGACAGCGGCCCGGATTGCGACGAAAGCGCAATTTTGCAATCCCAGGCCCGGGATCGCATTCGCCGGATGGTGGAAAACCTGGCCCGAAGTGAAGCCGCCTGTCCTTTTGAGGAAATTTCATAGATTCGTCCACCAAAAGCTGTTTTTCGGGCAGGAATTTCCCGGCAAATGATGGAAATGATATGGAAGAAACGACAATTTCGCGGAGGAAAGCAATGCGCAAAACACCATGGATGGTTCCGTTGATCGTATGGATGGCGATATGTCTCGCTCTGCCCGCCATGGCGGAAAACCTGGCGGCAAACGGCGATTTTTCCCAAACCAACGCCGCAGGACTCCCCTCGGGCGGCTGGTATCCGGACATGTGGTATACCCAGTCCGGCGTCAGCATTCTGTCCGCAGAGGAGGGGGAAAACGGCGCTTGCGTCCGCGTGCAAAACCTTTCGGAAAATGACGCGCGCTTCGCCCTGGATGTGGCGGTGGAACCGGACACCTTGTACCGCATTTCCGCAAGCGTTCGCGCGGAAGGCTGCCCGGAAGACGGCATCGGCGCTACGCTCTCTGTCAAGGATACATTCTGCTATTCCGCTTCTCTGTACGATACCCAGGGCGAATGGAAAACCCTGGAATTCTACGGAAAGACCGGAGCCGATCAAACCCGTCTCACCCTGTTTCTGCGGGTAGGCGGTTACAGCGCCCTCACCACCGGCACGGCATGGTTTGACGACATCGTCATGGAAGCCATTGACGCCGCTCCCGCAGGGGCGCTGGTCAACGATTTCACGCCCATCACCGCCAGCGCCCAGGCGGATACGGACGACGCCGCGGAAGACGCGGAACCCGGTCGTGTCACGCCTACCTATCTGCTGCTGGCCGCGATTTACGCCCTGATCGTCCTGGCCGTGACCCGCCGCGCCAAACGCGGACCGGAACCATCCGGGAATGCTTCCTTGCGCGCCTTTGCGCTGGTGCTGTTCGGGGCCTTCGCTTTGCGCATGGTGATGGCGGCGCTGGTGAGAGGCTACAACACGGACGTAAAATGCTTTACCGCCTGGAGCGAACGCATTTTCAGCGGCGGACTCACCCGCTTTTATTCCGACGATTATTTCTGTGATTATCCGCCGGGCGCCATGCTGATGCTGTGGCCGGCGGCGCGGTTGCGCCGAAACCAGGGCGTAGCGGCGTATTCCCACGGACACGTCATGCTGATCAAGCTGCTGGCCATCTTCTGCGATCTGGGCTTGGCGGTCTTGACATACCGAACGGTAAACCGTCGGGCCGGAAACCGCGCGGCGCTGCTATTGGGGGCGTTCGTGGCGCTCAATCCGGCCATGATGGTGGATTCCGCCGCCTGGGGACAATTGGACAGCGTATTTACGCTGCTGCTGGCCTTGTGCGCCCTGTATGCCGTGGAACGGCGTTATCCCGCTTCCCTTGCCTGTTTTGCGGGCGCCGCGCTGGTGAAGCCGCAGGCGCTGTTGTTCGCGCCGCTGGGACTGTTTGCGATTTTCGTCAACATTCTTCGCAGCGACAACCGCAAAAAGGAGCTGCGCACCCTGGGCGTGGGCGTTCTGGCCGCGCTGGGATTGATGTATCTGGCGGCGTTTCCCTTCTGCATAGCCAAGGCAAGCGGTTTCTGGGACGCAATTGCGTATCCCGTGCGCTGGCTGATTTCCCTGTATGGGAACACCATGAGCGGATACGACTACATCACCATCAACGCCCTGAATCTGTACGAGCTCATGGGCCTGAATTGGGTTTCCACCGCTGCCGTTCCCGGATGGAGTCTGCTGGCATGGATTTTGTTTGCGCTGTCCTATGTCTATGCGTTTCTGCTGTACTGGAAGTCCAAATCTCCCCGCCGGCTCTTCCTGTGCGGCGGAATTCTCATCGCCCTGATTTTCACCTTTGGGCCCATGATTCACGAGCGCTATGTGTTCCCGGCAGTGATTCTGCTGGCGCTGGCCTACGGCGTGGACCGGGACCGGCGGCTGCTTTTTTCCATGGCGACGCTGACCGTTACCCTTGCGCTGAACCAGGTGCTGGTGCTGCAAGGCGGCATGACGGAGGCAAATTTCGGCCATCTGCAAAGCTCCGAGCAATGGCTCAATTCCCTTTTGTCCCTGATCAACGTGGCCAACGCGCTTCTGCTGGCCTGGACGGGGCTGGACATCATCTGGCTGGGACACATCCATCCCTTATCCCAACCAGAAGCGGGAACCGCCGAACCGGCCGAGGATTCCGCGCCGGACGCGGACGACTACCGCCTGAACCTGAAGCGCCGCGATTGGATCGCCATCGTCTCCGTGACGCTGGCATATGCGGTGATGGCCTTTACCAACCTGGGCAGTCTGTCCGCGCCGGAAAGCGGCTGGACGTCTACGGCGCAAGATGAAAGCATTGTCTTCGACTTGGGACAGACGCGCACGTTCCGAATGACGTATTTCGGCGGGATTTGCAACACCACTTTCACGGTGGAACTGTCCTATGACGGAGAAACCTGGACAGAGCCCTGCTATGCCCAATACGACCAGGGAGAAATTTTCCGCTGGCTGTGGTATGTTCCCATGAACGAGGATTTGGAGCGCATTTACGGGGACAACACCCTGTGGGGAGAGAACGGCGGCGGATCGGAAGGCAATTTCGGCGCTCTCTCCGACGACGGCGTACACATCCAATATGCCACCGCCTCGGAAGCAAATCCCCTGCAAACGGCCCGCTATGTGCGCATTACCTCCCGGTCGGCAGGGCTGATTCTGTATGAGGTCGGCTTTCTGGACGCGGACGGCAACGTGTTGGAAGCTTCCATTTTCGAACACACCGGCGGCACGGAAGGGCTAACGCAGGATGCCGGCGCTCTGCTGGACGAGCAGGATACCGTTGCGGCATACCCGTCGTATGATAATTCCACCTACTTTGATGAGATCTATCATGCCCGCACCGCGTTTGAACATTTGCACGGTCTTTCCACCTACGAATGGACCCATCCACCCCTTGGCAAGGTGCTGATGATGGTTGGAGTATGGATCTTCGGCATGTGTCCCTTTGGCTGGCGCTTTATGGGCGCGTTGATGGGCGTTCTCATGCTGCCCGTCATGTATCTTCTGGTGAAGCAGCTGACAGGCAATTCCCGCATGTCTCTGATCGCCCTGCTGCTTTTGGCGCTGGACTCCATGCACTTTACCCTCACCCGCATCGCCACCATCGATTCCTACGCGGTTTTCTTTATTCTTTTGATGTATCTGTTCATGATACGATATGCAAAGATGCATTGGAACCGTCAGCCGTTCTGCCGGACGCTGGTTCCCCTTGGGTTATGCGGCGTTACCATGGGCTGCGCGTGGGCCACAAAATGGACGGGCATTTACGCCTCGGCGGGGCTGGCGGTCATCCTGTTCTGGACGCTCATCCGGCGATATCGGGAAACCAAACGGCCGGAACATTCCAACGGATTTGATCTTGCGCTGGTATGCTTCCTTGCCGCCTGGCTCGCGCTGATCGGCGCGGCGGCATGCTGGCTTCTGGGCGCGGCAAAGCTTTCGGAATCCTCCCTGGTGGATCTGTTGCCGGCGTCCCTTGCCGCCCAATCCCCCGGCGCGTGGTTTGCGGCGATGGTCCTGGCGCTTCTGGCGGCAATTGCCTGCGCGGCAATCTTCGCCGGCATCCTGCGCAGGGAAAGCGCCCCGCGTCAGATATTTTGGAAAAATACCGCCATAACCATCGCTTTCTGCGTGGTGTTTTTCGTGATCATCCCGCTGATGATCTATTATTTCTCGTATTTCTGGCAATTGCAATATGAGGGCGGACTCAGCCTCAGCCGCGTCGTATCCCTGCAAAAGCGCATGTTCAATTACCATGCCGGTCTGGGCGGCGACACCCATTACTTCCGTTCCGATTGGTACGAATGGCCCATCATCTGGTGGCCCATGTGGTTCTATTCCGGCAGCGGGTATTTGGCAGACGGCATGATCTCCTCCATTTCCTGCATGGGCAATCCGGCGGTGTGGTGGTTCGGGCTGTTCTCCCTTGTGTATGTAACGCTGCGCGCCTGCTGGATGCGGCGCTGTTCCCGCCGGGACATGCTGCTGATCCTGGGCTTTGCGTCCCAGTATCTCCCCTGGGTGCTGGTGCCGCGTTCCACGTTTATTTATCACTATTTCGCCTCCGTGCCATTTCTCATCGCCACCTCGGCCGCGCTGACAGAAGATTGGCGCCGTTGGTGGGCGCTGCGCCCCCTCAAGGGCAAAAGGCTGGCCAATGCGGCTACCATCGCCTTGTGCGGCCTCATGCTGGCGTTGTGCGCGGCTCTGATGATCGCCGGCGCCAAGAAATACCTTCCGTTCCTGTGCGGAATCGTAATTGTCGCCGTCCTGATGGGCCGGGGAATGTGTTTCCTGCTGAAGGGACGGCTGTCCATGGTGCAATGCACGCTCCTGTCCGCCGCGCTGCTTTTGTTCGTGGCGTTCTATCCCCTGGAAAGCGGCATGCCCGTGGCGCGCAGCTATGCGGAATGTCTGCGCTGGTTCAAATGGTATAATTACTAATGGAAATGAGCGGTGATTCATGCTTTCAGCGATTCTGTCCTTTGGCCTGACGGGCATTGACGGATACTCCGTGCGGGTGGAAACCAGTATTTCCACGGGTCTGCCCGCTTTCGACGTGGTGGGGCTTCCGGACGTCGCCGTGAAGGAATCCCGGGAGCGGGTTCGCGCCGCCGTGAAAAACAGCGGCTTCGCCTTTCCCGGCGACCACATCACCGTAAACCTGGCCCCGGCCGACAAGAAAAAGGAAGGCCCTGGCTTTGATTTGCCCATTGCCCTGGGCATTCTGGCTTCCTCCGGGCAGATTCCGCCTTCCCAAGACGCAATATACGCCTTTGGCGAACTTTCCCTGGACGGAGGCATCCGGGGCGTGCGCGGCGCGCTGCCCATGGTGATTTCCGCCCGGGAATCCGGCGTTGCGCGCGTGCTGTTGCCCAAGGACAATTTGCACGAAGCGGAATGCGTGGAAGGCATCGAACTGATTCCCCTGGAAAGCCTGCGCCAGGCCGTTCGGCATCTCACGGGAGAATGCATCGTTTCGCCCGCACCCACCGTCGCCTACGAAACCCTGCTGACCCGGCGGGAAATCTCCGCGGATTTTGCACAGGTAAAGGGCCAATCCGGCGCAAAGCGCGCGCTGGAAATCGCAGCCGCCGGCGGCCACAACGTGCTGATGGTGGGCGAACCCGGTTCCGGCAAGACGCTGATGGCCCGATGCATGCCCACCATTTTGCCGGACATGACCTTCCCGGAGGCGTTGGAAACCACGCGCATCCATTCCGTGGCGGGCATCGTTCCGGAAAGCGGGCTGATTACCACCCGCCCCTTCCGTTCGCCCCACCATACCGCCTCCAGCGTGGCCATGGTGGGCGGCGGCGCCCACGCCATGCCAGGCGAGATCTCCAAAGCGACAAATGGAGTTCTCTTTTTGGACGAATTGCCCGAATACCGCCGGGACGTGCTGGAGGCGCTGCGCCAACCGTTGGAAGACGGTTTTGTCAGCCTCACCCGCGCCAGCGCCCAGGCCACGTATCCGGCGCGGTTTGTGCTGATCTGT
>JAQXRL010000077.1 GCA_029218505.1 Eubacteriales bacterium
TCTGCATGGGTTTTTCCTCCTTCATGTTCGTTTGCTCTCTGTTTTCCACCGTTTCCGGGCGTGCCACTGGGCGAAATTTCCGCAAGCGCAGGGCGTTGGTCACCACGCACACAGAGCTGAAGCTCATGGCCGCGGCCGCCAGCATGGGATTCATATCCACGCCCATTCCGTGCAGCACACCCGCCGCAATGGGAATTCCCACCATATTATAGAAAAACGCCCAGAACAAATTTTCCCGGATATTGCGAATCACCGCCCTGCCCAGCCGAATGGCTTCCACCGCAAGGAAAGGATCATCCCGCATCAGCACCACGTCTGCGGATTCCACCGCGACATCCGTGCCATTGCCGATGGCGGCGCCCAACGAGGCCCTTGTCAGCGCTGGCGCATCGTTGATCCCATCGCCCACCATCATCACCCGATTCCCCTGCGCTTCCAGTTCCGCCACGACGCGCTCTTTGTCCTGGGGCAACAATTCGCCGCGCACATCGTCCACGCCCAGCATGGCGCCCACCGTGGCCGCAGTGGCCGCATTGTCGCCAGTGAGCATCACGCTGCGCACGTCCAACGTTCTCAGTTCTGCAATCGCATGCCCGGCGGAAGGCCGAACGGCATCGGACAAAGCAAACGCGCCCAGGCACTTATCCTCCATCCAGGCAAACAACACGGTTGCCCCGGTGTTTCTGCGGCGCATCGCCCACGTCAGCGCGTCCTTGGCTTCCACGCCCATTTCCCGCATCCAGCCTTCGCTGCCTACGCATACGGTATGTCCATCCACGCCGGCAGATACGCCCCGTCCGGGTTTGGTCTGATAATCCTGCGCCTCCAATTCCCTGACGTCCATCTCCTGCGCCTTGGCCGCCACGGCTGCCGCCAGCGGATGAGAGGACAACCGTTCCACCGCGCCCGCCAATTCATACAATCGACGCAAATCGACGTCCTGTGCCAATGCGTCCTCCACATACAGCCTGCCCTGAGTCAGCGTTCCCATCTTATCAAAGGCAACGGCATTGATCGAATGGGCCATTTCCAGCGCCGTTGCGTTCTTGAACATCACGCCCATCTCCGCGCCCTTGCCTGTGCCCACCATGATCGCAGTTGGCGTGGCCAGCCCCAGCGCGCACGGGCAGGAAATGACCAGCACCGCAATGGCTCTGCTAAGCGCAAACGCGATGCCTTCCCCGGCAATGAGCCAGATGACGCAGGTAATCAGGGCAATTCCCATTACAATGGGCACAAAGACGCCGCTGACCCTGTCCGCCAGCCGGGAAACCGGGGCCTTGGATGCAGACGCCTCTTCTACCAGCTGCACGATTTTGGATAGCGCGGTATCGCTGCCAACCTTTGTGGCGCGAAAGGTAAAATACCCTTCCCGGTTGACCGTAGCGCCCACCACGCTGTCCCCGGCCTGGCGCTCGACAGGCAGGCTTTCTCCCGTAAGCATCGATTGATCCAGCGCGCCATGGCCCGAAAGGATCACGCCGTCGGTGGGCACTGCGGCTCCTTCCCGCACCACCACTACGTCTCCCACCTTCAATTGCGCGGAAGGAATTTGCGTTTCCCTTCCTTCTATCAATACGGTGGCGGTGTCCGGCCTGAGCTTCATCAACCTGGAAATCGCTTCTGTGGTGCGGCCCTTTGCCCTTGCCTCCAACAGCTTGCCCACGGTAATCAGCGTCAGGATCATGCAGGCAGATTCAAAGTAAAATTCGCCCATGCCGGGGTCTTCCCCGATCTGCAGCACCAGCGCCATGCGCATCAACAACACGGCGCTGTAAATCAAACCCGCGGCGGCGCCCACGGAGATCAAAGAATTCATGTTGGGCGCACCATGCGCCATGGCTTGAAATCCATTGATGATCAGCGACCGGTTTACATACAAGATCGGCAATGCAAAAAACAGCTGTACCATGCCGCCCAGCAGCGAATGGTTCAGGGCATGCGGCACCGGCAGGCCCAGCATATGCCCCATAGACACATACATCATGGGGATCAGCAGCGCCACGGAAACAATCAGCCGGTTGCGGATTTCCCTTGCGTCGGAATTCGATGTAGACGAGCGATCCTTTTCCTGTTTTGCGTTTTCCAGGATCCCATCCTCCACGCTGGCGCCATAGCCGGCGTCTTCCACTGCGCGCACAATGTCCTGCGCCGACGCCTTGCCTTCGTCAAACGTCACGCGCATATTTCCCAACAACAGATTGACGCTCACTTCCGCCACGCCAGGCACGGCTTTCACCGCCTTTTCCACATGGGCAGAGCATGCGGCGCAAGTCATACCGGTTACGCGAAACAGCATGGGAAATCGCCTCCAAACCGTCTTTTCAAAAATGCTTCTTTGTATCTTTTCCGTCGAGACGTTCAAACATTCTCAACGGGCCGCAACGCCTTGGGGGAATATTCCGGCCCCAGGGACTTGAAATGAAACCGTCATGTCTTTCTTTGCGCATTTACGCGTTTGCATCCCCCGCAATTCCCAATTCTTCCTCTGAAACCGCGCCGCGGGCAATGGCGTCATCCAAAATATCTTCGAACGCACCCGCCTGGGCAATTTGCAGATATGGTCCAACATATAGCACATACAAAATACCGCCGGTAAGTGCGGAAAGCAGCGCCCATCCCAGAAAGCTAAGGGAAAACACGAACAAATCCAGTTTATGGCCATGCATGGCACGCATGGAAATCCGCAATGCCTGCTTTGCGGGCACGTTGGGGTATCTGGCCAGAATGTAGGGCGTCATGGCATAGGAAAACGCCTTGACAATCCCCGGGATATAAAACAGAAGCGTCCACAGAATTACCCACAGGGTCATCCACAGCATTCCGCCCAGTTTGCGGCCAAAATTGTCAAAGCTTTCATTTAAGAAATCCACCACTTGCGCTTTGCGCCCTTGCCAGATTTCCGAATACGCATATACCGCCCCAACGGACAACGGCACAATGACAACCTGCAAAACCACGCCCATGAGCGGAATGGCTGTGAGCAGACCAACCACGATTTCAACGGCCATCAGCACCAGCATAATGCAAATTGCATTTCCCGTGTTCTCCCGAAAGCGCTCCTTTGCCTGCAACTTGATGGATACTCTGTCAAACATTCATGGCCCTCCCTGCTTTTTCGATTGTATAAAATGCCCGAAGCGCAAAGCGCCCCGGGCATTCTATTTATTTCAGCGTGATGATCACGCGGCGATATGGCTCTTCGCCCTCAGAGTGCGTCGTAACGGCAGGATCATTTTGCAACGCAGAGTGCAAAATTCTGCGTTCATAGGGATTCATCGGCTCTAAGGCCACGCGTTTTCCCGTCTTTTTGGCCTTCGCAGCCATGCGAACCGCCAATTTTCGCAACGCGTCTTCCCGCTTTGCCCGATAATTCTCCGTGTCCAGCGAAACGCGCAAATAGTCTTCCCGACCACGGTTCACCATCAAACTGGTAAGATACTGCAGCGCATCCAGCGTCTCGCCTCTGCGCCCGATCAAAATCGACATATTCTCGCCCGACATCTGGAACCGCAGCTGATCCGCAGACTGACATGTTTCCACGGATACAGGAACTCCCATGCGCTGGGTAAGCCCCATCAGAAATTCCCTGGCGCGCTTGCTTTCTTCCGTCAATTCCTCTTCCGGCGTTGCTTCAAACGGCTTTGTTTCCACCGCAACCGTCGCTTCCTCAACGGAAGCGCTTGCCTGTTTCGGCTCCTTGCGTGCATGCTGACGCGGCTTTTTCTCCACGGCGGCCTTGGCTTCCGGAATTTTTTCTTCTTTGGGCTGTTCCTGATGCGCCGGTTCTTCCGCAGGTTCAGGTTTGCTCTGCTTTTTCCGTTCCGGGCGAGCCGGCTTTTTTCCATTTCCCCCGTCCAGGGTAATCACAGGCATCTCAATGCCCAGATCTTCATCATCATCTTTCTTCGTCAGACGAACCTTTGCGGGTTTCCCAAACATGCCAAACAGTCCGGGGCTGCCCATTTCCAAAACCTGAATGTCAACGTCGCTGGCATCGCATCCAAGTTCGCTCAGGCCATTTTTCATGGCTTCCTTTACGGTCTTGCCGCTGGCTTCAATGGACTTCAAGAGTATATGGCCTCCTTATACGAGGGACAAGCCTACGGAGCCTCCATGGCTTTCTGAGCCTCCTGCTTATCCTTGCGTTCAAAGTAGATGTTGACCAGAATTGTCTGCAAAATTTGAATCACGTTCGCCGCCATCCAATAAATTGCGAACGCAGAGTTGGAACTGGCGCAAATCCAGATGGAGAAAATGGGGAAAAACCATTTCATGAACCCGCTGTTCATCGCGTTGTTTTCCGTTTGCGCGTTCTGTTGAGGCTGCTGACCGGAACCTACATTCATCAGCTTGCTGGTTAAAAACTGGCTGACGCCCGCCAATACTGGCAGGATGAACAAACCGTTGGCATAATGAGTCAGCGCATAGAAAGAACGGGGAATGTTCAGGTGAAACTGGAACAACAACAAATTGATCGGTATCGTCATGAAGTTTTCCGCCGTCGCGCCATAAGACGCGGCAATGCTCGCATACTGCTCGGAAGCCAGGAACACTCTCGCGGCCTCAATGTTCTCCGCCGTAAGCCATGTGGTTCCCTTCACGGCGCCAATTTCCATCAGTTGGCTGCCAACCTTGGGCAGAATGCTGGCCGAAAACGAATCCGGCTGAAATACATTCTTGATCCACAACCAGCTTTGCAGCACAACCTCTTCCCCATCGCGCAGATTCAAAATCATTTCGATGGTATGCTCGTTGGCCAGGTATCGCATTGCGGAAAACATAAACCACAACACCGGAAGCTGTATCAACATCGGCAGACAACCCGCCATAGGGTTGATCTTTTCCTTCTTATACAGTTCCTGCATCTTCATATTGAGCTTTTCTTTGTCGTTTGCATATTTTTTCTGCAAAGCCTGAATCTTGGGCTGAACCTTGTTCATCGCCCGCATGCCTTTTTTGCTTTTGATATCCAGCGGCAGCAAAACAAAGCGCACCAGCAGCGTAAACAGCACCACGGACCAACCATAGTTGCCCACAATGCCATAAATCAGCTGCAACACATCCATAAAGAAGGAACTAATAAAATTCATGCTTTGCAAACCCCTCCCGGAAAATCAAATATCCCTCGACATACAAAAAGCCCTGGCCACGTCTTCAAAACACGCGCCATTCAGACCGGCGCATCACGGAACGGGGTCATATCCGCCCGGATGAAACGGATGACACCGGAGAATCCGTCGCAATGCCAGATATCCCCCCTTCAATGCGCCATATTTTTCAATGGCTTGAAGGGCGTATTGAGAACATGTCGGAACAAACCTGCAGCTTGGCGGCGTTAATGGCGAAATTTCCCTGCGGTAAAAGCGGACGATTGCAAGAAGAACCCGCTTCGGCACAGAACGCAGACAACGCATCAGCATTCCTCTTTCAATAGCTTCGCGCGTGCCAGCAATGAACGCACTTCTTGCGTTATCTCCATATGCGGCACATTCACAATGGACGTTCTTGCCACCAGAATGTATTTCCCGCATTTCAACCTGTCACGCATTCTGCGCACGTCCTCGCGAAGAATCCGCCGAATGCGGTTGCGCGCGACAGCATTGCCCACCTTGGAGGACACGGAAAACCCGATTCTCAATTCCTTCCCCTTCAGATATACAAGAACCAGGTTCCGGGAGGGGTATGATTTGCCCTTTCGGTAGACATAGCGGTAGTTACGGTTGGCGCCCAGGCGATATCTGCGCGGAAAGCCCTGCGAAGATGCAGCCGCGCCCTTCTTCCCCTCCATGCGCTTTTCCTTAAACGGTCAGAACTTTGCGGCCACGGGCGCGGCGTGCCTTCAAAACGTTGCGGCCGGCACGGGTCTTCATACGCGCGCGGAAACCATGAACCTTCGATCTCTGGCGCTTTTTGGGCTGGTAAGTGCGAAACATGGAAAACCACTCCTTACATTAATATGGCATCCGTTGGTACGGATATTCCCAAAACAGCAATATTCACCTTCATGAATACAGCTTTTTTAGTATAGTCGATATTTGATCCAATGTCAAGCTGAATTGCGTGAAAAAACAGGTTTTCCGTCTGGTTCAAGCATGCGGCTTCGGGACAAAAACCGCCCCGTTTCTTCCGAAAATGCGCCACATAAAGTCCCGCCAGTCCTTTAGAATGACTGGCGGGACAAGAATCCGCAGCGGCCGCTGCCAACCGGTCAAAGAATAAGGACACGAAATTCCGTCTTTTCAGCAATTTTGCGGCACGCCTAGACGCAAACTGTGACACAGGAACGACGGCATTGCAATGCCTTCGTTCCTGCTCCCTGTCCGGCAGAGAACTGCCTTCGTCTGCCGAATTTTGCATGCTTAGTTGTACTTTTCGCGCTTTGCGTACGTGGTATGCAGAAGCTCGTGTGCCTTATGGGAATTGGGCATCTCAAAGTACTCCTCATACAGCTTGTGAATGGCCGGCAGTTCGTGCGATCTGCGCAGGTGCTTCGCGGCATCTTCGTCATAGAGCGCCTTCGCGCGCAATGCCTTGACATCCACATCCAACCGCTTGGTGGGAGAAACGATGGGCTGGCCGCCGCCATTTACGCAGCCGCCCGGGCAACCCATGACCTCGATGAAGGTATAGCTCTTCTCGCCACGCTTCACCGCATCCAGCAGCTTGGCTGCCGCGCCGGTGGAATGCGCCACCGCAACCTTCACTTCCAACCCCTTCAGGTTGTAAGAGGCTTCCTTGATGCCTTCGAAACCGCGCACATCGTTGAACTCCAGTTTTTCCAGCTTCTCGCCGGTAATCACTTCGCAGGCGGTGCGCAAAGCAGCTTCCATTACGCCGCCGGTAACGCCGAAGATCACGGCCGCGCCAGTGGAATCGCCCAGCATGGCGTCGAAATCCTCGTCCGGCAAGCTGGCAAAGTTGATGCCGGCCTGCTTGATCATCCGCGCCAGTTCACGTGTTGTGATTACCACATCCACGTCGCTCATGCCGTCATGGCCCATTTCCGGCCGCTTGCATTCGAACTTCTTGGCCGTGCAAGGCATCACGGATACCACCACGATCTTGTGGGGATCGATTCCTTCCTTTTCGGCAAAGTAGCTCTTAATCACCGCGCCCTCCATTTCGTGGGGGGATTTGCAGGTGGACAAATTGGGAATGAATTCCGGATAATATGTCTCGCAGAACTTGATCCAGCCCGGAGAGCAAGACGTGATCATGGGAAGCACGCCGTTCTCCTTTACGCGATGAATCAATTCGTTGGCCTCTTCCATGATGGTCAAATCCGCCCCGAAATCGGTATCGAACACCTTATCGAAGCCCAGGCGACGCAGCGCGCAGGCCATCTTGCCCGTGACGGACGTGCCCATGGGAATGCCGAATTCCTCGCCCAACGCCGCGCGCACGGCGGGAGCGGGCTGCACCACCACGTACTTGTCCGGATCGGCCAAAGCTTCCCAAACTTCCTTGGTATCGTCCTTTTCGGTGAGGGCCGCAGTGGGGCATACGTTGATGCACTGGCCGCAATTGATGCAGGCCGTCGCGCCCAGCTGCATATCCCACGCGGGGAGAATCTGCGTCTTGAAGCCGCGCTTCACGGGACCGATCACGCCAACGTCCTGCACTTTTTCGCACACTGCGACGCAGCGGCGGCAAAGCACGCATTTCGCGTTGTTGCGCACGATGGAGAAGGACGCGTCCACTTTGGTTTCCGTCATGGAACCGGCATAACGGTCTTCATCCTCCACGCCGTATTCGTTGCACAGAGCCTGGAATTCGCAGTTGGTGCTGCGAGGGCAGGAAAGACATTTTTTGTCATGGTTGGAAAGCAACAGTTCCAAATTTACCTTGCGGGCATTGCGAATTGCCGGGGTATTGGTCTTTACTTCCATATATTCGCCGGTTTCGCGGTTTTTGGGCAATGCTTCCACCGGATATACGCAAGCGGCTTGCAGCGCACGACCGCCGGCCTCTACCACGCACAGGCGGCAGGCGCCGATTTCGTTGATGTCCTTCATATAGCACAGGGTCGGAATCCTGATGCCCACGGACTTGGCGGCCTCCAAGATGGTGGTGCCGGCCGGTACGCTGACGGGTACGCCGTCAATCTTGAAGTTGATCATATTCATACTGGCATCCTCCTTACTTCTTGGAGATCGCGCCGAACTTGCACTTCTCCATGCAGGCGCCGCACTTCAGGCACTTCGACGTGTCGATGGCGTGGGCTTCCTTGACCTTGCCAACGATGGCGCCAGCCGGGCACACCCGGGCGCACATGGTGCAACCTTTGCACTTGTTGGGGTCGATCACATAGCTCAGCAGCTTTTTGCACACGCCGGCCGGGCAACGCTTTTCGTAAATATGGGCCTCATATTCGTTCCGGAACTGCTTGATGGTGGACAGAACCGGGTTGGGCGCGGTCTGGCCCAGGCCGCACAGCGCAGTGGCCTTGATGTTCTTGGCCAGGTTCTCCAAACGTTCAATATCGCCGTCCTGACCCTTGCCCTCGCAGATATTGTTCAAAATCTCCAACATTCTGCGGGTACCCACGCGGCAGGGAGTGCACTTTCCGCAAGACTCGTCTACCGTGAAGTCCAGGAAGAACCGGGCAATATCCACCATGCAGTTGTCCTCGTCCATGACGATCATGCCGCCGGAACCCATCATGGAGCCCGCCGCAATCAGGTTGTCATAGTCAATCGGTGTGTCCAGCATGCTGGCCGGCAGGCATCCGCCGGACGGACCGCCCGTCTGAACCGCTTTGAACGCCTTGCCGTGCGGAATTCCGCCGCCGATCTCATAAATAATCTCGCGCAGGGAAGTGCCCATGGGAACTTCCACCAGGCCGGTGTTGTTGATCTTTCCGCCCAACGCGAACACCTTGGTGCCCTTGCTGCGTTCCGTACCCATGGCCGCAAACCATTCCGGTCCGTTCAAAATGATCTGGCATACGTTGGCGTAGGTTTCCACGTTGTTCAGGATGGTGGGCTTGCCAAACAGGCCCTTCACCGCCGGGAACGGAGGACGGGGCCTGGGCTCGCCGCGCATGCCTTCAATGGAGTTCATCAACGCGGTTTCTTCGCCGCACACAAACGCGCCGGCGCCCAGACGAACCTCAATATCGAAATTAAAGCCCGTTCCAAAGATGTCTTCGCCCAACAGCCCGTATTCTCTCGCTTGGGCAATGGCGATTTCCAAACGCTTTACGGCAATGGGATACTCTGCCCGGCAATAAATGTATCCCTGATCGCTGCCAATGGCATAACCCGCGATGGCCATGGCTTCCAGCACCGCATGGGGGTCGCCCTCCAACACGGAACGATCCATAAACGCGCCCGGGTCGCCCTCGTCGGCATTGCAGCAAACGTATTTCTTGTATTCCGGACCTCTGGGCTGCGCCGCCGCAAAGGACCATTTTACGCCCGTGGGGAAGCCCGCGCCGCCGCGGCCGCGCAGTCCGCTCCTCTTCATGACGTCAATGACATCGTCCGGGGTCATTTCCGTAAGAACCTTGTACAGGGCCTTGTATCCGTCAAACGCGATGTATTCATCGATATTTTCAGGATCGATCACGCCGCAGTTGCGCAGCGCCACGCGCTTTTGCTTTTTATAGAAATCCACGTCGTCCAGCGCCTTGACCTGGTTGTTCTCATCCACGGAACCATGATAGAGCAACCGTTGGACAATGCGGCCTTTTACCAGGTGCTCGGACACGATCTCATCCACGTCCTCCACCCGCACGCGGCTATAGAATGCGCCTTCGGGATATACGATGGTCACCGGGCCTGCTTCACACAAGCCAAAACAGCCCGTGCGCACCAGTTTGACTTCCTTGTCCAATCCCTTTTCCTTCAGCAGCTGTTCAAATCTTTCATACAGCTTTGCGGAGCCGGAAGACGTGCAGCCAGTACCGCCGCAAATCAGTATCGTTGAACGGAAAAGCTCCATTTGCTTTGCCTCCTTATCTTTTCACCCCGCTGCCGCGCGCAATGAAATGCGGCAGGGAGTCTCCTTGCGTTATTTGTCCTGGGCTCCGATGGTGTATTCCGTTACAGGATGGCCATTTACGACATGCTCCGCGATAATCTTGGGCACCATTTCCGGCTTCACCCGAACGTATGTTACTTTTTCCTGGCCGGGAACGGTAACTTCCACGATGGGCTCCAGGCGGCACATGCCGATGCAGCCCGTCTGCGCCACGGTAACATTCAACAGGTTGCGCTTTGCAACTTCTTCCATGCATGCCAACAGCACAGGACGCGCTCCGGCCGCGATGCCGCAGGTAGCCATGCCCACCACGATGCGGGTGCCTTCTTTTTCCCTGCGCAGATTTACTTTGTCCAGTGTTCTCTGGCGAATGGCTTCCAGTTCTGCCAAAGACTTCATATTTTCGCACCTCCAATTATTGCTCCTGCCTATGAGAACCGGCTGCTTCAGCCAGTCCCTGGGTCAGATATTCGCCAATCCATTCCAGAATTTCCGGTTCGTTCAGGGAAAGCCCCCCAACCGCTTTCCGGATCTCCTGCGTATCAAAGACGAATTCTCCGCCGTCTTGCCTGTATCGCAAACAAAATTCCGGCCTGTCGGGGCAAGCGATGATGAGCGTGCGCATTGTGCCCGCCAAATCGCCAATGGGCGGCAAATCCACGTGGGATCTGCGAAACGTCGCTGCAAGCAAAGTTCCCCTGCCCTTTTCGGAACGAATGGAAAACGTTCCTTCGCACATTTCCGCAAGTTGCTTGAACATAGGAATGCCCAACCCCACCTTGCGCGTGGTTCGCGTGGTTGCGAACGGACTTTCCACCCGGGCCAACAGCGCCTCGTCCATGCCACAGCCGTCGTCTTCAATGGTTACACATAATTGATCGCCTTCCAGCGACACCGTGATGATCACATGTCCGGCCCCGGCCTTGACGCAATTTTCCGCCAAATCCAGAATGTGCAGCGCGATTTCCGGCATATTACATGGCCCTGTATTTTTCCAGAATCGCGGGAATGTCGTCCGGAATCAGCCGGCCGTATACGTCGTCATTGATCATCATCACCGGCGCCAAACCGCACGCGCCAAGGCAGCGGGTATCCTTAATGGTAAAAACGCCGTCCTTGGTGGAATGTCCGGCCTTCACGCCCAGTTCGCTTTCAATGCGTTCCAGCACGTTTTTGGAACCCTTTACGTAACATGCGGTGCCCAAGCACACGCCGATCACATACTTTCCGCGCGGTTCCAGCGAGAACATAGAATAGAACGTCGCCACGCCATAAACCTCGCTCAGCGGCACGTTCAAGCCCTCTGCGATTTTGATCTGCACGTCCTTCGGAACGTGGTCGAAAATTTGCTGCGCCTCTTGCAGCGTCCGCATCACCGCGCCACGAGAACCCTTGTTCTTCGCGATGACTTCGTCCAACTGGAGATATTTGTCCTTCATGTCAGGCATTGTTTTGACCTCCCCTTGGTTCATATCACCAGGCAAAGCGCCTGTAACCCTACTGTATACCACCTGTTATTGTACCATAATCCATCGTATGTTGGCTATAAGATCCTCAAAATTTACACAACAATTCCTCGTTTTTTTGCAATTTGCGTTCTTTTTCGCGCAAATTTCATCCTTTCTTCCTGAAAGAAAGAAATGTCATTGCCGCGCCTGCCAGGGAAATGGCAAAACATACGTAAAAATTCGCAATATATCCGCCTGTAGCGACCATGACGCCGTCCTGCAAGACCGTTCCGCCTTCAACAATGGCCCCGGCCAATACCGGGCCAAGGAACATCCCCACGCCATACACCGCCTGGTGCACGCCCATCGCGGTGCTGCGCTTGTCTCCGGGAATATTTTGAATTGCAGCGGACATGGTGAGCGGGAGAATCAAACCGATCCCCGCGCCCATGAGCGCCTGCGCCCCCATGAGCGACCACAGATCCACCGTATGCGGATACAGCGCGCATGCCAGCGCCATGGCAAAAAACCCGGTCATCAACACCGCGCGCCTGCCGAAGCGCCTCGTCAAATGGTCGCCGCTAAAGCGGGACAGCAGCGTGTTCGGCACCAAATACATCACGGACAAATATCCCAATTCCCCCGTGGAAAGCTGCAGCACATCCCTTGCCCAGTTTTGCACAAACCCCAGCACCGTGGCCCACACCACCAGATGCATCACCATGGACAACACAGTTCCCAGCATCAAATCCCGGTCCATGGCGATCTTTGCCACGCTGCGCAACGTCAGCGGCCCGCCTTCCGGCGGAACATCCCGCACCTGGGAAAGCGCGATGATTCCCAAAATCGCCGACGCCAACGCCATGAGAAACGCGCTTGCGGCGCCCATGCGCTGGGCCATTTGCGAGCCCAGGAGCATCGCCACAACCTGACTGCCAAATTGAGGCAGCATCAGCCGGCTCATGGCGGCAGGTACCTCTTCCCGGCGATAGCTGGCCGTATACAGCACGCTGAACGTAACCCACGTGGAGCAGGCAACGCCGGCCATACCGCGAAACACCAGCGCCGCCACCGCAGCGGCATTGCCTCGCATGCCGTCCACCAGGAGAAATCCCGCGGCAGACAAGGCGGATATTCCAAAGCCCAGCATCACAAACAGCTTGCGCTTTTTCACCGCATCGGAGAGAATTCCCAAAGGAATGCGCAATAGCATTTGCGTAAACCCATAGCTTCCCGTGATCATGCCGACCATGAACGCGCCCGCGCCCAGATGCTGCATACAATAATCCTGCAAAAAGGACGGATATGTGTACACAGAAAACCAGAACAGAAACACTGCCGCAAGCATCGCGGCGTTTTCCTTTTTGCTCATTTGCAGCACCCGCCTTCGTGTTTTCTGATAGGCCCACCTTTTTTCACCTTGGTTTTGCGCTTCCTGGGTTTCGCCTCTCGGGAGGCAGCCGTTTGATCCGGGATCGCGCTTTGACATGCCCTCCAATCGCGCCCTCTGAAACAGCAAACCGCAACGGCGCCATTCCATCGCCGCGCTTCCCGGGCATTGCAAGGCAAATGGATTTCATCGTGAAATTTGGGGAATCATCCCTGACCGTTTCGCGCCATTTCCAGCACGTCCCAAATGCGCTGCAAGTCGTCGGCGCTATAATAATACAGCGAGATCTTTCCGCCCGATTCGTTTCCGTCCAGTTTTACCCGGGTGCCAAACAAATCCCGAACCATGCCTTCCAATTCGCCCAATTGCCCTTCCAGCCGTTTGGAAGGCTTGGAAGGTTCTTCCTTAAACGGCTGCGCGCAGATGCGTTCCAATTGGCGCACGCTCCAGCCCTGTTGCACCGCCAGGTTTGCCAGCTGCGTCTGCCGCTTCGGGTCCACCGTCACCAGCGCTCTGGCGTGACCGGCGGACAGCTTGCCTTCGGAAATCAATTCCAGCACGCTGGCCGGCAAGGTCAGCAGACGCAGCAGGTTTGCCACGGCAGGACGGCTTTTCCCCAGCCTCTGCGCCGCCTTGTCCTGGGTTAGACCCGCCTGCTCCATCAGCGACTTGACGCCCATGGCTTCTTCGACGGGATTCAGGTCGTCCCGCTGCAAATTTTCAATCAGCGCCGCTTCCAGCCTCGTTTGCTCGTCCCAATCCCGCACAATCGCCGGAATTTCGTGGAGTCCCGCCAACCTGGACGCGCGATATCTGCGCTCGCCCGCAATGATTTGATAGCGATCGCCCTGCCTTGCCACGATAATCGGCTGCAAAACGCCCACCGCCTGAATGGACTGCGCCAATTCGTTCAGCGCCGCCTCGTCAAAGCGCTTGCGGGGCTGCTCCCGATTGGGATCAATCTGCTCGATGGGAATGCGTGTTACCCGTTCTTCCCGGGAATCCGCCTGCTGGGAAACCTGATCTTCCTCCGCGGCCTCTCCCAACAATGCGCCCAATCCGCGTCCCAATCCACGCTGCGTTTTTTTTGTCATTTCGCTCCCTCATTTCGCTCCATCAGTTCCTTGGCCAACGATCGGTATGCCGCCGTGCCGTTGCACCGGGCGTCATATAAGTGGATGGGTATGCCGTAGCTGGGCGCTTCGCTCAGCCGGACGTTTCTTGGAATGGTGGTGTGAAACACCTCCTTCTCAAAGTGGCTGCGCACCTCCTGCACCACTTGGGCGCACAAATTGGTTCTGGCGTCATGCATGGTAAGCACAATGCCTTCCACTTCCAGCGACGGATTCAACTTCTTGCGCACCAGGCGCACCGTATTCATCAGCTGCCCAACGCCCTCCAGGGCATAATACTCGCATTGAATCGGCACCAACACGCTGTCTGCCGCCGTCAGCGCGTTCAGCGTAAGCAGCCCCAAAGACGGCGGACAATCAATAAAAATATAATCAAATTGCTCCCGCAGCGGTGCAAGCGCGCGCTTGAGCAGTTCCTCCCGCGCCTCCATGTCCACCAGTTCAATTTCCGCTCCCGCCAATTCAATGGACGCCGGCATCAACCACAGCGGCCCATACCCCGTGTCCAACACGCTGTCCGCAGCGGCCGTCTCGCCAATGAGCACATCGTATGTGCCGTGCTCTCCCTTGCGCGCAAGCCCAAGTCCGCTGCTGGCGTTTCCCTGGGGATCGATGTCCACAAGCAGCGTGCGCTTGCCCGCCTCCGCCACGCAAGCGCTTAAATTTACCGACGTCGTGGTCTTGCCCACGCCGCCCTTTTGGTTTGTTATCGCAATGATCTTTCCCAATCCGTCTCACGCATCCCTTCTCGTCCGCGCTCACGCCCATGCCATCCGCGGAATTTGCCGCTTCCAATCCGTTTCCCTCCGGGTTACGTTCCCCGTTCTTCCCGTGCGCTCAAAAGGCACTCAATGGAATCCGTGAGGGCGACAAACGCCGCCTCAATGATATTGGAGGATACGCCCACCGTGCTGAAAACGCTGCTGCCGTCCGTGGAATCAATGTGCACCCGCACGCTGCTGGCGGTGCCGTCGACGTCCACCACGCGTACCTTGAAATCAATCAAACGCATGCCGTTCAGCACCGGATAAAACCGGCTGAGCGCCTTTCGCAGGGCGCGATCCAGCGCGTTCACCGGTCCGTCGCCCTCGTCCGCGGTAATTTCCTCCTGGCCCTCCACGGCAATTTTCACATATGCCTGAGCATTTCGGGGACTTTCGGGCTTTCGGGAAAACACATGAAAATCCAATACTTTGAAAAACTCCCGTCTTTTTCCCAATGCCCCCAAAATCCGCAGCGTTAAAGAACCATCTGCATCTTCAAAGGAATAGCCTTCTGCTTCCAACGCCTTGATGTGTTCCAAAATTCCCCTGGTCGTGGCGCTTTCCCGGGTCAATTCCGGCGCGAGGGCGCGCAGCTTGGTCATCAGCGCGCTCCTTCCCGCCACCTCGCTGACCAAAATGCGCCGGCTGTTTCCCACCGCTTCCGGTTCCACATGCTCAAAGGAAGCGTGATCCTTCATGACGCCGTCAATGTGCATGCCGCCTTTGTGCGCAAACGCGCTGCGTCCAACATAGGGCATGCGTTCATTCATCTTCAGGTTTGCAACTTCGCTGAACAGCCTGGCAGTGGGCGCGAGTTCCGATATCTTCCCTTGCGGCAACACCTGCATTTTCATCTTCAGCGCCAAATTGGGCAGTACCTCGCACAAATTCGCATTGCCGCATCGCTCTCCGTAACCGTTGATGGTGCCCTGCACCTGCATTGCTCCGGCGGAAACCGCACGCAGCGTGCCGGCGGTGGCCAAACCGCAATCGTTATGGCAATGGATGCCCACCGGAACGCTCACGCGACCTTTCACCTCCGCCACAATGCGGGCCAGATCCTCCGGCATGGTGCCGCCGTTCGTATCGCACAGCACCAGTCTGGCAGCGCCGGCCCGTTCCGCGGTCAGCAGCGTCTCCATGGCATATTGGGCGTCCCTGCCCCAACCGTCGAAGAAATGCTCGGCATCAAAGAACACGCTCATTCCCTGCCGCGCCAATTCCTCCACGGAATCCCCAATCATTCGCAGGTTTTCCTGCCTGGATGTGCCTACAATTTCCAACACTTGCCGCACGTCGCTTTTCCCCACCAACGACGCAACATGCGCGCCGGATTCGGCAATGGCGCGCAGGGAGGCCTCCTCCCCGGCTTTCATGCCGGGACGCCTGGTCATGCCAAAGGCCGCAAGCCGCGCATGCCGCAGACACAGTTCCTGCGCCGCAAAGCGAAACAATTCCATGTCCTTGGGGTTCGAACCCGGATTGCCCGCCTCAATGTAATCCACGCCCAGCGCGTCCAAAGCGCGGATGAGCTTCAATTTGTCCGTGAGGGAAAATACAACGCCCTCGCCTTGCGCGCCGTCCCGCAGCGTGGTATCCAGAATTTCGATCATTCCCCCACCTCCATATAATCATATTCTATCAATTTCCCCGTAAGCATGCAACCCCATCTGTGAAAGAAAATTTGACAATTCACTTCCATGCATGCTATACTTTGTGCACGCAATGCTTTGAAAGGATGGTTCTCATGCTGAAGGGAATTCCCGCAATTTTAACCCCGGAACTGCTGAAGATTCTCATGGAGATGGGACACGGCGACGAAATCGTCATTGGCGACGGAAACTTCCCGGCTGCGTCCATTGCGCCTGCCGGCCGTCTGGTGCGTCTGGACGGAAACAGCGGCTGCGAAGTGCTGGACGCGATCCTGAAGCTTTTCCCCTTGGACACCTATGTAGAAGAACCGGTGACTCTGATGTCCGTCGTGCCCGGCGACGACGTGCATCCCACCATCTGGAACGACTATAAGGCGATTATCCAGCGCTACGAGCCCGATCGCAAGCTGGGCTTTATAGACCGCTTCGGTTTTTATGAGCGCGCCCGAAATGCTTACGCCGTGGTTTCCACCGGCGAAACCGCCATTTATGCGAACCTGATTCTCAAGAAGGGCGTCATCAAGTAGCATTTTGCGCCTTCCTTTTCCGCGAAAATCCCGGAAGTCTTTTACGATTTCCGGGATTTCTGTCATTGCTCTTCCGCGTTTGCGCCGTGCACCGCCCTCAGCAACAATGCAATGCACGCCAGCGTAACCACAATCATGGCCAAATACCCGGGGCCGTATCCTCCGGCCACATCATAAATCAATCCAAAAGCCGTAGGCGCAATGGCGCAGCCGATGGAACTGGCCGCAGTGAACAGTCCCGCAATCGCGCCATAGTCCCGCGTTCCATACACGCGATGGGCAATGATGGGCAGCGCGACCGTGGAAACCGGCTCAAAGATGCCCATCAGAATTGCCGTGGCAATGGCCATGGGCAAAAATTTCGCATAATACACGCAGACGAATCCGGCCAGCATGGCAACGCCCACCATCACCAGCATCTTCGATAGGCCGTAACGATCCGTAAACGCCCCCAACAGCACCTTGCCGCCAATCAACACCGCCATATAGCAGGACGACAGCATTGCGCTGGTGGAAACGGAATATCCCACATCCTGCAAATACGGCATCTGCGTGCTGGCCAATGCATTGCAGGCAAAGCCAATTCCCACCAGGCACAGAAATATCGAAACAAATTTTCGTGTTTTCCAAACGGCATGCAGGCCGGGCCCGTATTCTTCCATTGCCAGCGAACGCTCGCCTTCTTCGCCGTAGGGCGCCAATCCCATCTCATACGGACTGATTTTCAGCACAAAAAAAACGACCGGAATGACCACCGCGGCGCAAATCGCGGACAAAACCGCCATGGCCGTCCGCCATCCAAAGGCGCCCAGCAATGCGCCAAGAATATTGAAAAAGATCATTCCGCCAATTCCGCTGCCCATGAATGTGATTCCCAGCGCAAGTCCTGCGCGTTTGTGAAACCAATTGGAAATGATCACGGAAAATGGCATCCATGTCAGCAAACTGGAACAAGCAGAAACCAAAAACGCCAAAATGTATATTACAAATAAATTGCTCGCCCTGGAATACGCAAAATAAAACAATCCAATGCCCACCGCTGCCAGTTTCATGATTCTGTGCAGCCGGAATTTGGCGAATATGGGCCCGGCAAACAGCGACACCAGCATTGCCGCAACGGAAAAAAGCGTCTGCGCAAAACTCATCTGTGCTCTGGAAAAGCCAAGCTCCTCGCAAATTGGAACAACAAAAAGGTTGTTCGTATTGATAATCATCCCTGCCGTCAAGGCAGTAATCAACACACCGCAGCCTACGATTACCCAGCCATAAAAAATTCTGCCCGTACGACCCATGTTTCCTCCCCATGTAACGAAGCTGCCGCGCAAGGAAGTCCCCTGCCCGGCAGCCACATGCTTGCGTATTCCTTTAGACCAGTTCCAGAATAACCATCTCGGCAGCGTCTCCGCGACGAGGGCCCTTCTTGATGATGCGGGTATATCCACCGCCCTGGCCCTTTTCTTCGGTGCGCTTCTTATACTTGGGCGCGATTTCACGGAACACTTTCTCAACAACCTGATGCTTCACGTCCTTGACGCGCGCCTTGAAATCGTCCTTATCCTCGCCTTCTTTCTGTACCGCAGGAATTTCATACAAATAACGCATGATCTGCCGGCGTGCAGCCAGGCGGGAAGGCTTGTCGTTGACAACATTGAGCATAACGATCTGCTCTTTGTCGTTCTTGGTCTTTTTTTCCACTTCTACGGTATTGTCACATTCGCGAATGGCGATGGCGATCAGGTGCTCCGCCATGGAGCTGACCTCTTTTGCCCGCGCCAGCGTGGTTTCAATCTTGCCGTACCAGAGCAGGTTGGTCACCTGGTTGCGCAACAGCGCCATCCTCTGGTCGGACGGGCGGCCCAGCTTGCGATTGGCCATTGTGTCTTCCTCCCTTGATGATGCTCAGTATCCATAAAACGCCTTATTCGTCGCTGTTCTTCAGGGACAGCCCCAGGGCGACCAGCTTCTGTTCGACTTCCTCCAAAGATTTTTTGCCGAGGTTGCGAACCTTCATCATGTCTTCCTGGTTGCGCTGCACGAGTTCGGCCACGGTATTGATTCCGGCCCGCTTCAAGCAATTGAACGCGCGTACGGACAGGTCCAGATCCTCGATCGTCATTTCGAGCACCTTTTCCTTGGTGTCGTTTTCCGGCTCGTTATAATCAACGCGAACGACGTTTACCGTCAAATCGATAAACAGGCGCATGTTGTTGGTCAGAATCTGTGCCGCGGAAGCCAGCGCCTCCTTGGGCAGAATGCTGCCATTGGTCCAAACTTCGATGGTCAGCTTGTCGTAGTCCGTAATTTGTCCCACGCGGGTATCTTCCACGGAATAGCTGACCTTCCGAATGGGGGTAAAGATCGAATCCACCGGAATGACGCCGATCGGCATGCCGCCCACCTTATTGCGTTCCGTCGCGATCTGTTTGTTTCGCTCGGCGGAAACATAGCCGCGACCCTTTTCCAACGTGATCTGCATTTGCAGATGCGCGCCTTCGGAAAGCGTGGCGATGTGCAGATCTCGATTTACGATTTCCACCTCATCGTCAATCTTGATGTCTCCGGCGGTCACTTCGCAGGGGCCATAAGCGTCTATCGTAACAATTTTGGGCTGATCTGTGAACAGCTTGGCGCTGAGCAGCTTGACATTCAAAATCAGTTCGGCGACATCTTCTTTTACGCCGGGAACGGTGGAGAACTCATGCTGCACGCCCTCAATGCGAACGGATGTAGGCGCTACGCCCGGCAGGGAATTCAACAGCACGCGGCGCAACGAATTCCCCAGCGTCTGGCCAAAGCCACGTTCCAACGGATTGACGACGAATTTGCCATACCGGCTGTTCTCACCAAGCTCTACACGCTCGATTTTCGGCTTTTCGATTTGATCGATCACGAAGCGTTTCCTCCTCTCCTAACGCGGTGCGGATTTGACCGCGCCCGCGGAGCTGTGTGCTCGCCCCTTTTCCATTCGCGTTTCGCAAACGGTTGGGGCAAAGCACATTTCCTGCAAACCGGAAAATCTCATTAGCGGGAGTACAGCTCGACGATCAAGCTTTCCTGGATCGTCAGATCGATATCTTCGCGCTTTGGCATCGCGTCAATCGTCGCCTTCAGGTTGGGGGCGTCAATGGTCATCCATTTGGGGATCACCTTGCCGGTGCCTTCGCGCATGGCCTTGAACTTGTCGGCCGCAGCGCTCTTTTCACAAACAGAAACCACATCGCCGGGCTTCACCATGAAGGAGGGCACGTTTACTTTCTTGTCGTTTACGCGGATGTGGCCATGCAACACCAACTGCCTCGCCTGGGCGCGGCTTGCGCCAAAGCCCAAACGGTATACAACGTTGTCCAATCTGCGCTCCAAAAGCACCAACAGGTTTTCACCCGTAATGCCCTGCATGCGCTCTGCTTCCTCGAAATAGCGATGGAACTGGCTTTCCAGAACGCCGTATGCGCGCTTTGCCTTCTGCTTTTCGCGCAGCTGCAGGCCGTACTCGCTCTGTTTGCGCTGACGTGCCTGGCCGTGTTCTCCCGGAGGGGTTGGACGCAGGGCAATCGCGCACTTCGGGCCGTAGCATTTGTCGCCCTTGAGGAAGAGCTTGCAGCCTTCGCGGCGGCAGAGGCGGCAAACGGAATCGGTATATCTTGCCATTGAAATGAACCTCCTGTTACACTCTTCTGCGCTTGGGCGGACGGCATCCGTTATGCGGAATGGGCGTCACGTCCTTGATCATGTTGACCTCAAGACCCGCTGCCTGCAGGGAACGGATGGCGGCTTCACGACCGGCGCCCGGACCCTTCACGTATACTTCGACGCTCTTCAAGCCGTATTCCATTGCCTTTTTGGCGGCTTCTTCGGCGGCGCTTTGAGCGGCAAAGGGCGTGGACTTCTTGCTTCCGCGGAAACCCAAACCGCCTGCGGATGCCCAAGAAAGGGCGTTGCCTGCGGTATCCGTGATCGTCACGATCGTATTGTTAAAAGAAGAGCGGATATGGGCCGCGCCGCGCTCCACGAGTTTTCTCTCGCGGCGTTTGCGCGTTACCCTCTTCAGCTTCGGCTTTGCCATTGCAAAATCCTCCTAAATCAAGTACATGAACATGCGATTGTCAAAACGTGCGAAAGAAGGCTTGCCCGATTACTTGGCGGCCTTCTTCTTGCCTGCGGCCTGCTTCTTGGGGCCTTTGCGGGTGCGGGCGTTCTGCTTGGTGTTCTGTCCGCGCACCGGGAGACCGCGGCGATGACGCAAGCCGCGATAGCAGCCGATCTCCATCAGGCGCTTGATGTTCATGGAAACTTCACGGCGAAGGTCGCCCTCCACCTTGACGTTGTGGTCAATATAATCGCGCAATTTGCTGATTTCGGCCTCGGAAAGATCCTTTACGCGGGTATCGGGGTTGATGCCCGTGCCCTCAATGATCTCATCCGCAATGTTCCGGCCAATGCCGTAGATATACGTCAGGGCAATCTCAATGCGCTTTTCCCGGGGAAGGTCCACGCCTGCGATTCGTGCCATGGGATGAATACACCTCCAAATTGCTTAGGCTTGTACGTCCGGCGCCTGGCGTCGCGACCGGACAGAGTTTATCGGAAAGATCGTCGGAACCCGTCTTTGTCAGGCGGGCAGCCGCTCCGACATCATTTCTGTTGATCGATGCTGACCGGTAAGGGGTCAGCCCTGCTTCTGCTTGTGCTTGGGGTTTTCGCAAATAACCATCACGCGGCCTTTGCGCTTTATGATCTTGCACTTTTCGCAGATCGGCTTTACGGAAGGTCTGACTTTCATGAGGTTTCCTCCTTACAATCAGGATTTGCTTCGCCAAGTGATCCGGCCTCGGGTCAGATCATAGGGCGAAAGCTCGATCGTGACCTTGTCGCCAGGATAAATGCGAATATAATTCATCCGCATTTTTCCGGAAACATGCGCCAGTATCTTGTGCCCGTTGGGCAGTTGTACCTCAAACATGGCGTTGGGATAAGATTCGGTGACAACGCCTTCTACTTCGATAACATCCGTCTTGGACAAGCTTCAACCCTCCTCCTCTTTGAGCCATGCGCGCAGTTCATGATCTTGCACGATTTCTCCCGCGTTCAGCCGGCGAGCCATTTCGCGCAGCACGTTTCCCGTTGCCCGCAAATGCTTGCGCCGCTTCTTCTTGGGGCGATCCATGCTTCTAAGCTTCCCGTCCACCACCAAAACGAAATCAGCGTCCAATTCCTGGAAAACCGCATAGATGCGGCCTTGATCCCGCCCGGCTGTGGAAACGGCAACGCTCCCGATTTCCAAGGGCAACCTGTTCATGGATGCACCTCCGAAACCGAAACGCCCGGATACGTCAACAACTCCGGTTCGCCGTCGGTAATCAGCAGCGTATGCTCGTAATGTGCGGCCAAACTGTCATCTCTGGTAACGATCGTCCAATCGTTGTCTTCCACGTACACCCGCCAGTCCCCCAGAGAAATCATCGGTTCGATTGTGAACGTCATTCCCTTCTGAAGCCGCACGCCGCGCCCTGGCGTGCCGAAGTTCGGCACATTGGGATCTTCGTGCATTTCCTGACCGATGCCATGACCGCAAAGGTCGCGGATGACGCCACAGCCGTTGTTTTCCGCGTGCATCTGGATCGCATGAGAGATGTCCCCCAGCTTTACGCCGGGCCGGCACATCTTTGCGCCAATCCAGAAACATTCCTGCGTAATGTCGATGAGTCTCTGCGCCTGATCGTTGCCGCCGCCGACAACCACGGAAAAGGCGCTATCCGCCTGCCAACCGTCCAGAATGAGCGTGCCGTCGATACTCAGCAGCTGCCCCTGCCGGAGAGGCTCCTCCGACGGAAAGCCATGCACCACCTGCATATCCACGCTTGCGCAGATCGAATACGGAAATCCATGATAATTCTTGCTGGACGGAATTCCGCCAGCTTCCCGGACCAGCCGTTCAAACAGCTGGTCCAGGTGCATGGTGGTGACGCCCGGACGAATCTCCGCCGCCAGCGCATCTTCCACGCGCCTGAGCAGAGCACCCGCCGCTCGCATTTTCTCAATCTGTGCTTCGCTCTTGATCGTGATCATGCGTCACTCCAAAGAGGCGAGGATGGCCTTGAGCACATCCTCCGGTCGATTGTCTCCATCAACCGTTCTCAGCTTGCCGTTGCCTTGATAATATCCAATGAGCGGCGCGGTTTGTTCATGGTAAACGCGCAACCGATTGGAAATCGTTTCCGGCTTGTCGTCATCGCGATGAATTAGATCCGCGCCGCAAACGGGACAGGTCTTTTCATTCGCAAGCTTTGTAATGTGGAAGGTACCCTGGCATTTTCCGCAAACGCGCCTGCCCGTCAGGCGGCTCATCAGCTTCTCGTCCGGCACCTCAATGTTGATTACGGCGTCCGGCGTGGAAATTTCATCCAACGCCTTGGCCTGTTCCACCGTGCGCGGGAAGCCGTCCAGAAGGTAGCCGCCCTTGCAATCGTCCATCGCAAGGCGCTCGCGCACCATGTCAATTACCACGCTGTCCGGCACAAGTTGTCCCTTGTCCATGTAGCTCTTGGCCTTGAGCCCCGTAGGCGTCTCGTTTTTAATGGCCGCGCGAAACATGTCGCCGGTGGAAAGGTGGGGCACGTTCAAACTTGTGCTGACGCCCGTCGCTTGGGTGCCCTTGCCCGCTCCTGGAGGGCCTAGAAAAATTAGCTTCATATCATACCCTCCATGATCACTTCAGGAAGCCCTTGTAATGACGCATCAACATCTGGCTTTCCAATTGGCGCATGGTTTCCATGGCCACGGACACAGCGATCAGCAAAGAAGAAGCTGCAAATGGCATGCTAACCTTGAACAATGCATAAATGACCGTTGGCAGCACTGCCAAAACCGCCAGGAAGATGGCGCCAAACATCGTGATACGGCGGGTGATGCGCTGGATGAAATCCGCGGTTGGCTTGCCCTGGCGAATGCCGGGAATCATGCCGCCGTTGTTCTGGATGTTCTTGGAAATTTCCACGGGATTGAAGGAAATCGTGGAATAGAAGAACGTAAATCCAAAGATCAACAGCGCAAAAATCAATTGATACCAGAAGCCGGTGGCGCTTACATGGGCATTCCACCAAGTGTACGCGCCGCTGCCCGGGAAAAACGCCAGAATCGTGCTGGGGAACTGCATAATCGCGTATGCGAAAATCAGCGGCAACACGCCGGAAGCATTTACCTTCAGGGGGATATGGGTGGATTGTCCGCCATACATTTTCCGGCCTACCATGCGCTTTGCATATTGCACGGGAATGCGGCGTTCCCCCAAATCCACAAACACGATGCCAACCACCAACACCACGAACACCACCAGCGTCGAAATGAATGCCGGGATGCTCACCGCTTCCGGAGAAACGAAGATGTAGTAAATGTTGGAAAATACCGCTTTGGCCATATTGGCGATGATGCCCGCGAAAATCAGCATGGAAACGCCGTTGCCAATGCCGTTTTCCGTAATGCGCTCGCCGATCCACATGGCCAACGCCGTGCCTGCGGCAAGGCAGAAGCCAATGGTCAACAGTCCCAGGAATCCGCCCGAAGCATTCGCCTTCAAGCCTGCTGTCAGGGCCAGCGCCTGCACAAAGCCAAGGCCAACGGTCACATAACGGGTAATCTGGGCGATCTTCTTGCGGCCTTCGTCCCCCTGCTTGGAAAGCTCTTCCAGCTTCGGAATGGCAACCGTCAAAAGCTGCATGATAATCGAAGCGTTGATGTAGGGGGTGATGCCCATGGCCATAATGGTGTAGTTTGCTAGGTCAGAGCCGGTGATGGAGTTGATGAAGCCCAGCAGGGAATAGTTGTCCAATGCCTGCTGAATCATTGCGGTGTTCACGCCCGGCGTGGGAATGAAACACAGCAGACGATACACCAACAGCATGAACAGCGTGTACAGAATCTTCTTTCGAAGATCCGGGACCTTCCAGACACTCTTCAACGTCTCTAACATATCAGAGCACCTCGGCTTTCCCGCCTACCGCCTCGATCTTTTCTTTCGCGGAGGCCGTAAACTTGTTGGCCTGCACCGTGAGCTTCTTGGTCAATTCGCCATTGCCCATGATCTTCACGCCGTCGTTGATCTTCTTGATCACGCCAGCTTCGATCAGTTCCACGGGCGTAACCGTCTGGCCGTCTTCAAAGATTTCCAGACGATCCACATTGATGGCGACGTATTCCGTACGGAAGTTGTTGGTAAAACCGCGTTTTGGCAAACGCATGGTAAGAGGCATCTGTCCGCCTTCGAATCCGGGACGCTTGCCGCCGCCGGAACGCGCTTTCGCGCCCTTATGGCCCTTACCGGAGGTCTTGCCCAAACCCGAACCAATTCCGCGGCCCAGCCGCTTCGGCGCGGTGGTAGAACCCACAGCGGGTTTCAAATCATGAAGTTTCATGTCCGGACCTCCTTAGTCGTTAATCTCCTCGACCTTGACCATGTGCTTTACTTTGAAGATCATGCCGCGGATGGCAGGATTGTCGTTCTGCACGACGCTCTGGCCGATCCTGTGCAGGCCCAGCGCCTTCACGGTGGCAATCTGATCCTTCAAACAAGCGATGGTGGACTTGGTCTGCGTGATTTTCAGCTTCATTTTCTTTTACCCCCCTCAGCCGAGAATTTCTTCGACCGTCTTGCCGCGGAGCTTCGCAACCTGCTCTGCGCTGCGGAGCTGGGAAAGTCCCGCCAGGGTGGCACGGACCATGTTGATCTTGTTGTTGGAACCAATGGACTTCGTCACGATGTCCTTGATGCCCGCGGCTTCGATGACCGCGCGTACCGGACCGCCGGCGATTACGCCAGTTCCTTCCGGGGCGGGAAGCATCTTCACCTTGCCGGTTCCGAACACGCCAACCACCTCATGGGGGATGGTCGTCCCATTCATGGGAACATTGATCAAATTCTTTTTCGCGTCGTCATTTCCCTTGCGAATCGCTTCGGGGATTTCCACGGCTTTGCCTGTGCCGCAGCCAACCCGGCCTTTGCCATCGCCCACAACCATCAGGGCAGAAAACCGCATGTTGCGGCCGCCCTTTACGGTTTTGGAGACGCGGTTTACGGCAACCAGCTTTTCGCTGAATTCCTTTACCTGCTCATCGCGACCCGCGCGATCATTACGCTCGTTGCGATCATTGCGCTGCATAGCGTTTTATCCTCCTTCGATTAGAAGTCCAGACCGCCCTCGCGAGCGCCGGCTGCCAGCTCGGCCACGCGGCCGGTGTAAATATATCCACCGCGGTCAAACACCACTTCTTTAACGCCCTTTTCGATCGCGCGCTCGGCAACGATCTTGCCAACCAGCTTGGATGCGCCCTTCTTGTCCAGGTCGCCCAGTTGGGAAGCAATTTCCTTCTCAACCGTGGAAGCGGCTGCCAGGGTGTTTCCTGCGATGTCGTCAATTACCTGGGCATAAATGTGCGCATTGCTGCGATAGACGCACAGCCGGGGACAAGCGGGCGTCCCGCTGATCTTTTTGCGAACGCGCTCGTGACGGATCTTACGCACTTCATTGCGGTCACGCTTTTTAAACATTTGCGGTTACCTCCCTTTACTTCTTGCCGGCCTTGCCTTCCTTGCGGCGGATGTGCTCGTCCTCGTAACGAATGCCCTTGCCCAAATAAGGCTCCGGCTTACGAATTGCACGGATCTCCGCGGCAATTTCGCCTACGACCTGTTTGTCAATTCCCTTAATCACGATGCGGTTGGGAGCGGGCGTCTCAAACGTGACGTGTTCCGGCGCGTCAATAATCACGGGATGGGAAAAGCCCAGGGCCATGTTCAACTTGCCATTTTCCACCTGGGCACGATAGCCCACGCCTTCCATGAGCAGCACCTTTTGAAAGCCGTTGGTTACGCCCACGACCATGTTGTTGATCAGTGCGCGATACAGGCCGTGCATGGAACGGTGAGGCTTGGAATCCGAGGGACGGGTCACGGTCAACACGCCGTTATCCAGTCCCACGCTGATATCCTTGTTTACCTTCTGATTCAGTTCGCCCTTCGGGCCTTTGACCGTCACCACGTTGTCGTCGGAGATGGTCACGGTAACGCCGGCAGGAACGTGAATCGGAAGCTTGCCGATACGAGACATTCTATTGCACCTCCAACTTTTACCAGATATAGGCCAGAACTTCGCCGCCAATGCCAGCCTTGCGGGCTTCCCGATCGCACATCACGCCCTGGGATGTGGAAATAATCGCCACGCCCAAGCCGCCCAATACTTTGGGAATCTCGTCGTTTTTGGCGTATACGCGCAGCCCGGGCTTGGAGATGCGCTTAAGACCCTTGATTACGGATTCCTTGCCCTGCGCATACTTCAGGACAATTTTGATCTGGCCCTGCAGGCCATCGTCGATGAAATCCACGGATTTGATATAGCCTTCGTCCAACAGAATCTTGGCAAGCGCCTTCTTCATATTTGAAGCAGGCAGCGTTACCGCGTCGTGTCTGGCAACCAAGGCATTGCGGATTCTGGTCAGCATATCCGCGATAGGATCATTCACAACCATTTGAAAACCTCCTTCCGTGAAACCCAGCTTACCAGCTGGCCTTGCGAACTCCGGGAATCTGGCCCTTATACGCCAGTTCACGGAAGCAGATGCGGCAAACGCCGTACTTGCGCAATACCGAATGCGGACGTCCGCAGATACGGCAGCGGGTATAGGCGCGGGTGGAGAACTTCGGCGTTCTCTGCTGCTTGATCTTCATGCTTGTCTTAGCCACGCGAAAATTCCTCCTTCAATCACGCCATAAACGGCATTCCCAGCAGACGGAGCAGTTCCTTGGCTTCCTCGTCGGTCTTGGCGGTGGTGACGAAAATCATCTCCATGCCGCGAATCTTCTCGACCTTGTCATATTCGATTTCGGGGAAGA
>JAQXRL010000078.1 GCA_029218505.1 Eubacteriales bacterium
TCCGTCATCATGGAAACGCCCAGTCCCCGCCCCACCATACGGATTACCGTTTCATCATCCACCTTGGAAATAATGGCGTTTACCTTCACGCCTACGGGGGCAAAGGCGGCCATGACATCGATGTCAAACCGCCCGTAGGGCATCAGGAATTCCTTTCCGGAGAACTCCTCCAACGGGAATGCATCCGCGTTCTTTAAGGGATAATCCTTGGGAAGAATGGCATACATGCGATCCTTGTAAAGCGGAATCCAATCGCAGAAACCATAATTTTGCCGGCTGGCAAAAATTACGTCGGTTTGGCCGCTTTCCAGAAGTTCGAAAGGCTCCAGCGCATGATCGACCATGCGCAAGTCCACGTTGACATCCGGGCGGATGCGCTTGAACCGATAGAGCAGTTCCGGCATCCAGTGCATGGCAATGCTGGAATAGGCTGCAATGCGAATCACTTCGCTTCTGGTTTCGGCAATGGCCCGAATCTGGTTTGCCAGGTTGGCGTTTGCCTGCAGAAATTCCCGGATGGCGGGCATCAGCTTCGCGCCCTGCTCGCTTAACTGAATGCCGTTGTGGCTGCGCTGCAGAAGCGGAAAGCCCACCTCCCGCTCTAACGCATCCATCATGTGGGTCAGCCCCGATTGGGTGTAGCCGACGACCTCGGATGCCTTCGTCAGGCTGCCCAGGTCCGCCGCCGTCATCAGAATTTCCAGTTTCTTGCTGTCCATGGTTTGCGCTCCATTCCATATCTATTACACTTTGTCATATCTATATTATAAACAGGCGTTTCTCATTTTGCAAGAGGAATGGTACAATGCTTGTAAAGAAAGAGAGGTTTATATCATGCAGAAACGACTTACCCTTCGACAGAGAATTCTGGTGGCCGGAACGCTGTTCGGCATGTTCTTCGGTGCGGGCAATTTGATTTTCCCGGTGCATCTGGGTCAGCTTGCGGGAAGAAACGTCATTCCTGCCATGATTGGTTTTATCATTACCGCCGTGGGCGTTCCGATCCTGGGCGTGGCCGCCATCGGCAATACGCATTCCGACGGTTTGCAGGCGTTGGCCACAAAGGTGGGCAGGGGCTACGGCTATGTCTTCACCTGCCTTTTGTATCTAACCATTGGTCCGTTTTTTGCCATTCCCAGGTGCGCGACGACTTCCTTTACGACGGGCGCATATCCGCTGATTGGAAACGCGGCGTCCGAATCCACGGCGCTTTTGATTTTTTCGTTTGTCTTTTTTGCCATTGTGCTGTTTTTATCGCTCAAGCCTCAGGGGATCACCGTTTGGATTGGCAAGATCATCAATCCTTTGTTTTTGACGTTTTTGGCGATTTTGGTGGTGACGGCGCTTTTGAAGCCTTCGATATCCGTTTCCGCAGTGGAACCGGCGGCGGCATATCAAAAAAACGCCCTGTTTTCCGCGCTGATCGAAGGGTATGGCACCATGGACGCCATTGCCGGCCTGGCGTTTGGCATTGTGGTGATTGATATCATTCGCTCTATCGGCGTTGTAGACGATTCTGCGATTTCCAGGGATGTGTTGAGTTCGGGGGTGCTCGCCGGAGTTTTGATGGCCGTCATCTATATTGCCACGATTTTGATGGGGACGCAATCCAGAGGGCTGTTCGAAACTTCGGACAACGGCGGAATTGCGCTTGCCCAGATTTCGGGTCACTATCTTGGCGGCGCGGGCAGCTGGATTTTGGCGATAACCATTACATTTGCCTGCCTGAAAACCTCCATTGGCCTGGTTACCAGTTGCGCTGACGCCTTTGCGCGGATGTTCCCGAAAGGTTTCTCCTATCGGGTTTGGGCGATTCTGTTCACGGCTTTTTCGTTCTGCGTTTCCAACTTTGGCCTGTCCAAAATCATCGAATACTCGTTGCCAGTGCTGATGTTCCTGTATCCTCTGTCCATCACGCTGATTTTGCTGGCCATGTTCGGAAGAATGTTTCACCACGACAAGGCGGTGTATATAAGCGTTACGGCGTTCACCTGTGTTGCGGCCGTCTTTGATCTGATCAAAGCCCTGCCCGCAGGCGTGAAAAATACCTTTCATCTGAACGGCGCAGTTTCCTTTGCAGAAGCCTTTCTTCCCTGGTTTCATTTGAACCTGGGATGGGCCGTGCCTGCGTTGATCGGTTTTGCGGTGGGAATGGCGCTGCATATTTTCGGGAAGAAGAGAAAAACTGCATAGCAGCACAAGCAAGCAGAAAACAAATATCCTCCGGCTTTGCCGGGGGATATTTCTGCGTGTCAAAAAACATTTTGACACGTTCCGTGAAAAAGATTGCGGATTGCTGAAAATCTCACAATTTTCAGGGCGCAATCCTGACCAGACGAACTGTTTTTCCGCCGCTTGCGCTCTGGAAAAACCAGACGCGACGTACACGCCGCCGCGTCTGATTCATCTGGATGTCCTGCGCAATCTTTTTTGACAAGCTGGCGGACGGGGAAGCAAGCGCCCCGCCACGACACCCTCTCCGGATTTTACTGAAATCCTGCGGATTCCGGCCGCAAAATCTGCAAGACAGCGATGCTTCCAGGGAA
>JAQXRL010000079.1 GCA_029218505.1 Eubacteriales bacterium
CTTGCGTTTTTCGACAGTCTGAGGCGGCGTTCTGCGATCAAGCAGAACGCCGCCTTTGCAAACCCTATGGTTTATTTGCGCTTCATGCGCTTGACCAGCACTGTTACCAAGAACACGACGATGGCCAAACCCAACACGACCAGCACGAATGGAGCGATAATGGCGAAAGAAACAGCCATATCCGCGAAAAAGGCGGATGACGCACGAAATGCCTTTGCCATGCGGCCGCCCAAGGATGTATTCGCAGTTTCGCCGGCAGACGAAATGTTCCCCCTTGCAGCGCCTTCATACAAGACAATGCTGATTTCTGCATCTTCCAATTGACTGCGATAGGAAGCAATGTTGCTTTGAACCGCTTCAATGGATAGATATACGTCCTGCAATTCTGTGCGAAGCTTTTCAACTTCGTCGGCATCGCTTGCTTGTTGCATCAGTTCGTTCAACCTTGTCTTTTCCGCTTGCAGGGTGTCCAGGCGGCTTTGCGCGTCGTAATAGCCAATGGAAATATCCTCCGCGAGATCCTCTTGGCGAACTACGTTGCCTGCCCTGGAAGCGGCGCTTAGGAAAGCATCCATATCCTCGGTGGGAACGGCGATCAACAGCTTGGCAATGCGCCCAACCGCGTCCTGTTCCACGGCGTTGCTTTTGAAATATCCGCCGTATTCCTGAACCAGGTCATCAATTCGAGCATAGGCCTCGTCGAATTCCTGCGTTTCCAACTCGCGGGACGCGCTTTTTACAAACAACCGCGCATCCGGTTCCGCCTTTGACGCGGAACGCAGCATATCGTTGCCGCCGGCGCCGGTCTGGAATGTGGCTGGTTCGCCGGAAAGATCACCGTCGGATTCTATTACGGGCGCAACGCCATTGTCCGGGGCATAGGAAATGCTGTTGACATACGTTGGCGCGGTCGCTTGCGGTGCATGGAACGGGAGATTTTCGACAGAAAGCCCGGAATCCAATTTGCCGCCGGCACGAAATGCCGCCGTTACGCCAACCATCAGAACAAACGCCGCGGCAACGGCGGATGCCGTGCGCACGAACAAGCGGGTTGCGCGTTTGCGGGATTCGCGGCGAATTGCGTTGCGCCATGCGGCCTGCGCCGCAACAGGCACGGAAACATCATCGTCCAACGTTGACAAAATGGCGTTCAGTTGTTCAGCCGAGCGCAGCGCGTCCTGGCAGGAAGCGCAATTTTTTGCGTGTTCCAACATTCGGGCGCGTTCCATGTCATCCAGCTCGCCATCAAGAAACAGATCTATTTCGGACAGGAAATCTTCGCAGCGCATGCCTCGGCCCTCCTTCCTTACGTTTGTTAGACGCTGTGACGATCAAAAAGTTCCGCCTGTTGCATCAAAGTTTCGCGAAGTTTTTCGCGCCCGCGGCTGATGCGCGATTTGATGGTTCCTACGTTCGTGTCCAGCATGCCTGCAATGTCGTCATAAGAAAAGCCCTGGATATCCCGAAGGACAATGGCGGCGCGCATATCCTCCGGAAGCGCGGCAATCGCCCGTTCGATGGTTCGGCGCTGCTCGGAACGGATTGCGTTGTGTTCCGGCGTGTCCAATTCTTCCGCAGGAGACCAGCCGCTGTCCAGCAAACCATCCAAAGACGTGGTTTTGCGCATTTTCCGCCTTCGCAATTCGTCCAGACAGGTGTTCATGGTAACGCGGTACACCCAAGTGGAAAAGGAGGATTGTCCCTTAAAGCTCGCAAGGGCGCGATATACGCGCAGCATCGCTTCTTGCAAGCAATCCTGCGCATCTTCGTGGTTTCCGCACATGCGGAGCGCTACCGCAAACATCCGGCGCTCATGTGCTTCCATCAGCGTTGAAAAAGCGGCGCTATCGCCATTGGCGGCACTTTTTAGCAAACGAGCCTCGTCAAATTGCACACGAGCAACCTCCTTTCAACATCAACGATATTATTATACACGATTCCGCAGCGTTTGAAAAGTGCATATCGGCTTCCTTTTTTATGAATTGTTGTCGTTTGCATTGATTTTACCAAAGCGGGCGCCGAACTTCGAATGTCCGGCGCTGGGGGTAACATTTGGCGCCGTCGGGCGATTGACAAATATTGGCGAATCCATTAGAATAGATGCGTTGATGCAAAAACACATTGGAGGCGGAGCATGAGCATTATTGCAATTGTGGGCGCGGGCATGATGGGATCGGCAATCGGCATTCCCGCGGCGGAAAACGGAAACGAGGTTCGAATGGTGGGAACGCCGTTGGACCGGGAAATTATCGATCACGCCCGAAAAACGGGAAACCATTTGACCATGAAACGGACGCTGCCCGCTTCGTATCGGTATTATCAGTTTGAGCAAATGCAGGAAGCGTTGGATGGCGCGGACTTGCTGGTAGGCGGCGTGAGCAGCTTCGGCGTAGACTGGTTCGTGGAAAACGTGCTGAAGGAAATTCCGGAAAGCCTGCCCGTGCTTAGCGTGACCAAGGGATTGATGGACGATGAAAAGGGCGATCTCATCTGTTATCCCCAGCTGTTTCAAAGCAGATTGCCCCAACGCAAGCTGAAGCTCAACGCGGTGGGCGGCCCTTGCACCAGTTACGAATTGGCGGATCATGACTGGACGCAGGTGTGTTTTTGCGGAGAGGACATGTCGCTGCTGCGCTGGATTCGGGGTTTGTTTGAAACCGATTACTATCATGTCAGCTTGTCTACAGACGTAATCGGCGTGGAATGCGCGGTTGCGCTGAAAAATGCCTATGCCCTGGCGGTTTCGCTGGCAATCGGTCTTTCGGAACGCAAGGAAGGCATCGGCGGAATTCAGCATTACAATTCCCAGGCGGCGTTGTTTCTGCAAAGCTATAAGGAAATGCGCAAACTGCTGACGCACATCGGCGGAAACGAGGAAAGCCTGCCTTTCGGCGTGGGGGATTTGTATGTAACGGTGTTCGGCGGCAGAACCCGCAAAATTGGCACGCTGTTGGGCCGGGGCCTTACGTTTGAACAGGCAATGAAAGAACTCAAAGGCGTCACGTTGGAATCCATTGTCATTACCACAAGGGCTTCCCGGGCGGTGCGGAAGCAAATTGCGGACGGCCGTTTGAAACAGGAGGATTTTCCCTTGTTAACCCACATCGATCAAATCTTGAACGAAGGGCATGCTGTGGACATTCCATGGAATCAGTTTGAGACGGAATTTGAGGTTTGACCGTTGGAAAAGCCGGGCAGGTCGATGATCGACAGGCCCGGCTTTTGCGTGCATGCCTTTGTCAATTGGATTTTTGCCGCTGATGGGCGGAGAGGTATTCGCTGGGGGTTACATCCATCATGCGCTTAAACGCCAGCCGGAAGGTGTGGTCGTTGTTATAGCCCACCCGAATTGCAACGTCCTTGATGGAAGCCTCTCCGTCCCGCAACAGCGAGCAGGCCTTGGTGATCCGCAACGCTTCCAGCAGCTTTGCAAAGGTACTGTTGAAGCGTTCCCGGATAAAATCATACAGAAACCGCTCGCTGAGCCCCAGCGGCGCTACCAAATCCACCAGGGAGAGGTTTGCGTTGGTATAGTTTTCCAGCAAAAAGGTGTAAATGGCCTCCTCCAGATGGTCGTCCCGACGATCCTCATCCCCGCGAAGGATTTCCGCCATTTCATCGCTCAAATCCTCAATGCACTGAAACAGGCCGTCCAGCGTGTTTTCGCTGCACATTTTCCGCAGATGACGGTCAACATGTTCGTTTCCGGCATAAGGGCGCATTCCGCGGATGATGGTGCCGCGCATTTCAAAGAGCAGTTGGCGCACCATGAAAGCGGACAGCTTATGATCCGCGAAGTTTTGCGCGCGCACTTCATTCAGCAGTTCCGTCACCATGGCCGTGTTCCCGATCTTCAGCGCATGGATAATTTGCAATTCCATATCGATGGGATAATCGTAAAAGGTTTCCGAAAGGGTCGGCCTAACGCTGGAAAAGTGCATTTCCAATGGCGCGTCCTCGGCGCCCGCGCGCATGATTTCCATCATGGCGACGGTTTCATCATACGCGGCGTGAATTTCCTCGCTCCTGGCGCACAGTCCGCTGACGCACAGGCGAAACGGTCTGTCGGCGCATGCGTTTAACCGCAGACAAAGCGTGTGACATTGTTCCAGCCAGGCGTCTCCGGTGGCGTCCTGGGGCAAAAAGAACAGCGCTACGTATCGGTCCGGCAGGGAGAGCAACCGGGTGGAATCGGAATCCATGGCCTCCTGAATGGCGCGAACGTCCTGGGGATCATCCTGCGTTCTTCCCGTATGAATGGCGACAACGCCAAAAGCGCATTGTTCCAGCGGCAGATGGGAGTGGCTCATCAGGCGCTCCATGCGCCTCAAATCCCGATATTCGCCCATCAATAAACAACGGGTCAATTCAAAATCCAACAAATCCCGCTGCTCGTCGTTCAAATGCCGGTAATCGGAATTTTTCTTCAATAGCGTCACCATCGTGTTTTCGATGAGCATGTATTCGTTTTGATTGTCCAGATATTCCTTTGGAATCTGGGCGGAGAGAGAAGCGACGATGCGCTTTAAGGGTTCCGCGTTGTTTTTGCTCAAAATCAGGCACAGAATGACGCCCAATACCAGCATGCTGGCCGCCAAAAGAACGATTTGAGCGGATAGTTGCCGTACATTGTTGTTCAGCACACGGTCCGGCACCAGCGCAATCACTTGCCATTCATGAAATGTTGGTTGGGCAAACGAGGTGTACCCATCCGGCGCGGACGCGTTTTCCGCGGTGTATGCCTGCGCCCAAGAAGGCAAACCGTTCGTTTGCGGAAAACCTTTCTCATGGATCGACAACAGCACATTGCCGTCTGCGTCCGCGATGAGGGCGGTGCCATCGCCGCCCAGCAACGCCGCCTCCAGGGTTTGCAGCATCAGCGTGCGGTCAATGCGAACCAACAAAACGCAACGCCGAAAGGTGTCGGAAAGAATGTTCATCCGAAAGCCCATTTCGCCGCTGGGGAACAGGCAGTATCCGTTGGAGCCTTCCAGCATAACAAAATCCAACCATTGCGAATAATCAAACCCGGTAAAGCCCAGCGTTGCCTCGAAGAAGGTGGGGGATAGCTTGACGGCGGCGCCGTCGCTAAGGATCCATCCGCTGCTGGAGGAATACAGATATAGTTCCTGGATGTTGGAATTGGCCAGACGATATTTTGTCAACGCATCTTTCCATTGATACAAATCGCTGACGGACTCGCCTTGTATGTTTGCGCAGTTGATGAAATTTCGAATTTCCCGATCGAAGATGATGTTTTCGCAAAGCGTTTGCACGTCGTAAGCCGTAGCGCTGATCAGCGATGTCAGATGCGACAGCGAACGGTCATATTCGCGCTTGTTTTGCAGAACAAGATTTCGGCTGGTGAAGAGTTGAATCATTGCCACCAGAAGCATGGGCAACAAAAGCACAGCCGTATAAGATAAGAACAATTTCGCAAATGCACTGGGACTTTTTTTCAACAGAAGCCCTCCTTGCACAAAGATCATAAAAATTATAACAGATTGCGGCCCAAAATGAAACGTCCGGGGAAAAATTGCCGCTTCATGGAAGAATCGTATGCTCGTAAAAACGGCTGTTTTGAAGAATTGAACGCCGGGTTGCTGGAATTTGCCGTTTACAGGCGCGGACGGCAAGCGCTATACTTGAGCTGTAAATTCACAACAAAGACGGGAAAGCGGGGCAAAGGCATTGCGAAATTTCAAAAGACAAATGCGGCAGCACTGGCAGTTTTATTTGATTTTCTTTTTGCCGCTGATTCATGTGATCGTGTTTAAGTACTTCCCCATTTACGGAATTGTGATCGCGTTCAAAAAATACAATCCGGTGCGCGGCATTTTGGGCAGCCCTTGGGTGGGTCTGAAATATTTCCGGCAATTTTTCGCGTCCCCAACCAGTTGGACACTCATTGTCAATACGTTGCGCATCAGCGTTTGGTCCCTGGTGCTGGGATTTCCCTTCCCGATTTTGCTGGCAATCGCCTTAAACGAATGCGGAAACCGCACCTATAAAAAGGTGGTGCAGATGGTTACATATGCGCCGTATTTTATTTCCACGGTGGTGTTGGTGGGAATTATTTTGCAGGTGACGGACATGCGCATGGGCGTGATCAACCTGGTGATTCAAGCTTTGGGCGGCCAGGCGATCAATTTTATGGGCAGGCCGGAAATGTTTACGCCGATTTATGTCATTTCCGGAATCTGGGCCGGCGCGGGATATTCTTCGATTCTATATTTGGCGGCGCTGTCCGGCGTGAGTCCGGAACTGCACGAGGCGGCCATCGTGGATGGAGCCAGCCGTTTGAAGCGCGTGATTCACATTGACTTGCCGTCGATTTTGCCCACGGTGGTGCTGATGCTGATCATCAACCTGGGAAACGTATTAAACGTGGGCTACGAAAAGGTTTATTTGATGCAGAACGATTTGAACATTCGCGCGTCGGAGATCATTTCCACGTATGTATACAAAGTTGGCCTGAAGCAGAGCAATTACAGCTTTTCCACGGCCATTGGCCTGATGAACACCGTGGTATCGCTGATTCTGGTGAGCGCAGCGAATTTTACCGCAAAGCGTCTGACCGGATCGTCCATGTGGTAAAGAAAGGGGGACAAACAGATGCAAAAGGCGGCATATCGGAAAATTCGCTCGTCCATGGGAGACAAGGTGTTTTCATGGATTGTGTATGGGTTTTTGACGCTTTGCTTGTTGGCTGTGGCATACCCGCTGCTGTATGTGGTCAGCGCTTCCTTCTCGTCTCCCTCCGCGGTTGCCATGGGAAAGGTGTGGATATGGCCGGTAAAGCCCACGCTGCTGGCGTATAAGACGGTGTTTGGTTATCGCAACATCATTACGGGCTTCCGGAATTCCTTTGCGTACATGTTTGTGGGTACGTTTTTGAATTTGGTCTTTACGGTGCTGGCCGCATATCCTCTCAGCCGGAAGGAATTTGCCGGCCGGGGCGTGTGTACGTTCATTTTTGCGTTGACGATGTATGTTGGCGGAGGAATCGTGCCCACCTATATGCTGATCAGCAAACTCAAAATGCTGGATACATTTTGGGTGATGGTGGTGCCGGGCATGGTGAACGTATGGCATGTCATCATGTGCCGCACGTATTTTCAAACCACGCTGCCGGATGAACTGTATGAAGCGGCGCAAATCGATGGCTGTACGGATTTCGGATATCTGATCCGGATTGTGCTTCCGCTTTCTGCGCCGATTCTGGCGGTGCTGGGGCTGTACACGGGCGTGGGCATTTGGAACGGATATTTTAACGCGATGATCTATCTATCCACGCCGGAAAAATTCCCATTGCAGATTACGCTGCGTTCCATTTTGATGCTGGGGCAAGTGAACGTAACCCAAGTGGAGGATGCGGAAGCGCTGCAAAACATGTTGGCGCTGTCCATGCTGCTGAAATACGCGATCATTGTGGTGGCCAGCGTGCCGGTGATGTGTCTGTATCCGTTTGTGCAGAAGTTTTTCGTGAAAGGCGTTATGATTGGTTCCATCAAAGGATAAGGGATCCGGCCGGAGATTTCCGGCTCAAAATAAAAGGAGGTTTTCCCATGAACAAACTGTACCGTTTTCTGGCCGTGGCGCTCATTGCGATGATGTGCCTGACCGCGTTCCCCGTTCTGGCGGAAGAGGAACGTCCCACCCTTACCGTATTCCTGGAGGAATGCTCAACGGTAGAAGATTTTGAAACCAACGAAGCGACGCTGTGGATCCAAGATCAAATTGGCGCGGAATTGGATTTCATCATCGCACCTCTGGGCTCTGCCGAGGAAAAGGTGAATATCCTGCTCAACAGCGGCGATTATCCGGATATCTTTTATTGCACCGTGCCCAATGAAAACCTGTATGGCGTGGAAGCGGGGCTGTTGGCGGATTTGACCGAATACATTGACAACGTGGAATTGATGCCGAATTTGAACCATCTGTTTGAACTGCGGCCGAATCTGAAAAATCAACTCAAGGCGACGGACGGCAAGATCTATTCTTTCCCGGCGTATACGGAATGCTATCATTGTCAGTTCAACAGAAAACTGTGGTATAACGGCATGCAGCTGGAAGCGCTGGGACTGGAAGCGCCAACGACGATTGACGAATTCTACAATGCCATGGTTGCATACAAGCAGGCGAATCCGGACGGAATTGCGCTGACGGGCTGCAACGGCGACGATCCCTTTGCCTTCATCATCAATGCATGGACCTACTATCCTTCCGGAGACGGAGAACCCTTGGGCTTGCGTCTGCACGAAGGCAAAGTAGAAACCATGATCAATACGGATGAATATCGTGAGGCGCTGCGTTTCCTGAACAAGCTGTACACGGAAGGATTGCTGTACGAAGGCACATTTACCATGGATGGCACGCAGTTGAGCGCCTTGCTGGCCCAGGAGGGCGAGCCTGTGCTGTTCTGGTCTGCATACCATAATGTTACGTATGTGAACGGCGCGAACACACCAGAGCTGTATGCCCATGAAGAGGGGCTTGCTCCTTTGATGGGCCCGGACGGCGCGCAATATACCACCTATACCATCCCGGCCGCCAAACCGGCCATGGCCATTTCCAACACCTGTGAAAACATTGAAAAAGCGGTGGCAATGGCGGATCTCCATTACAGCACGGATGGACATCGCATTATTGCGGACGGCGTGGAAGGCGTCAACTGGCGCTGGTGTGAAGAAGGGGAAATGTCTCTGCTTGGCAATCCTGGCTCCACCATACGCGTGGGTGAATATGTAACGGATGTGCAGAACTTCAAATGGGAACCTCGTTGCATGCAGCTGGACGTAGACGAACTGGTTACCATTTTGGACATTGGAGAATTTGATTGGGATGATCCCAGCAACGGCATTTACGTGCGCTTCCTGGGAACCAAGCAGCTTTATGCGCCCTATTATCAGGACGAGTATACAACCATTCCTGCGGTGAAATTTACCGGCGAAGAAGAAGAGGATCTGGCGCTGCTGAGCGTGTCGCTGGAAAGCTATTTGGCGGATTCCCGGGTATCTTTCATTACGGGCAAGCTGAATCTGGACAGCGATTGGGACGCGTATGTGAAGAGCATTGAAGGCATGGGCATGTCTGACGTCATCGACATGTATCAAATGGCCTACGATCGCGCGCAATAAGCGATGAAAACGATGCTGGGGAACGGAAGAGACGCCGTTCCCCAGTCCGACCATCCTGGGAGGCGGCAGCCATGTCTGGAATTGCATTGAACGACGATTGGTCGCATTTTTTTATTCATCACCGACAGGAAGAGATGACGGAAGACGGCCTGCGAGCCTTTGCGGAGCAATATGGCGGCACACAGGTCAGGGATTTTTTTGTAAATCCCAACGGACAGCGGACGGTGTATCGGTCCAAGGTTCGAGAGAGCATTTTTACGGGATTTTGCCCGGACAACCCGGATGACGAGCGCTTTTTTGGCAGCGAAGGACATCGGGCATGGGCGTTCAACGATGGAAAACTGCGGGAATATGCGCAAAACACGTATGATTTGGACCGGCGCGGCGTGGATCCTTTTGCCGTGTGGATGAAGGAATTTCGAAATGCAGGCATTCATCCATGGATCAGCATGCGCATGAACGACGTGCATGGCGCATTTGACGAAAAATATTTCCTGCACGACGCCTTTTGGCGAAAGAATCCGCAATACCGCACCGGCGAATACCGTTGGGCGGGAAATTGGGGAGACCGCACTCTGGATTATGGGCGGCGCGAAGTGTTTGACTATCAGATGGCGCTGGCGGAAGAATTGATGGAACGCTACGACATGGATGGGTTGGAATTGGATTGGATGCGCACGCCTCCGCATTTCCGCCCCGGTTTTGACGAGCAAGGAATCGCTGTGCTGACGGAATTCACGCGTCTGGTGCGCCAAAAATTGGACGCATGGGAGAAAAAGCGCGGCCACGGCATTCGGCTTTCCGCTCGCGTGCCCCATTCGCCGGAGGATGCGTTGGGCCTGGGCATGGACGCGGCCTCCTGGGCCAGGGAGGGCCTGATCGACTGGCTGACGGTTTCGCCGTATTTTTCCGCCACGAGTCATGACGTTCCCGTCCGCGTATGGAAGCAACTGTTGCGGGGCACTGGCGTTACGCTGGCGGTCTGCACGGATGTTCCCGTTGCGGCATACCCTGGCGCAAAACAGCTTCAGCAGACATCGGTTACGGCGCGTGGTCAGGCGGAGAGCATGCTGTGGCAGGGCGCGGACGTGGTTTATTTATTCAACCATTACGACAATGCCTTTACCATCTCCGATTTGGAAAACTACCGGGACATGCTATGTCAGGTTGGACAGCTTTCTACGCTGCGCGGACTGCGCCGCAGGCACATCGTCAGCTATCGGGACTGCGTAGGGAGAGGAATGGCGTTGGGCTCGCTGCTGCCTGCGCGCCTTCCTGGGAAGGGCGCAAGCTTTGACGCGCGGCTATGCCTGGGGGATGTGACCGGCGTCACACAGGCTAAGGTGGTTTTCGGCGGTGAAGGAGATGTTCGCATGCGCGTAAACGGCGTTTCTTGCGGATGCGCCGCGGCGTATTCTCAGGACGCGCCTGCTCCGGATCTGCCGCTGTTTTGCGTGGATGTGCCTCTGAAGGCGCTGCATGACGGATGGAACAACTTGGAGCTTTTTTCGGAAACGGCCGCTTGCGTTCAATGGCTGGAAATGGATCTGCATTAGATAGGCGCCATGGGGTTGACGCATAGGATTTTTCAAATTGGACATCTGCATAAAAAAGACATGTCCGGGCGGTGCGCCCGGGGAAGCAAGCTTCCCCGCTACGGCCACCCTCTCCAGATTTTGCGGCAATCCTGCGGATTCCGGCCGCAAAATCCGCAAGGCAGCGATGTTTTAGGAAAAAATCAGCGCTCGTGGCGCCGTACAGGCCGCCGGCCACGATTGGAATTCAAGTGGCCCGAAGCCATCTCGTGCGCTCCCTGCGTTTTTCGACAGTCAGATGTCCGGGCGGTGCGCCCGGACATGTGTGTTTCCGGAAAGATTATTGCTCAGAAAGGTAGCGCGCAGCCATAAAGGCGGCCACTGCGCCGTCTGCGG
>JAQXRL010000080.1 GCA_029218505.1 Eubacteriales bacterium
ACGATCATTTTGAGTATCATGAAGCTGTTCTGCGGGTTTCCGATACCAATTTTGCTTTCGCTGATGATCAACGAAATTCGCCACAGCAGCATCAAGAAGTTCGTACAAACCGCCGTGCTGCTGCCGAATTTCATTTCGTGGGTGGTCATGGGCATCGTCATTTACATGATTTTCTCGCCTTCTTCCGGCGCAATTGCGGCAATGATGCGCTCCCTGGGCTATGAAGGCGCCATGCCAAACCTGCTGACAAACAAAGCCACCTTCCGCTGGGTGCTGGTATACAGCGACGTATGGAAATCCGCCGGATATGGAACGATCATCTACCTGGGCGTCATCGTGGGCATCGATCCCACGCTGTACGAAGCGGCGCAGATAGACGGCGCAGGTTGGCTGAAAAGCATATGGCATGTGACGCTGCCAGGACTGCGCCCCACCATCGTCATCCTTCTGATTTTCCGCATGGGCGCGCTGATGAACGTGGGCTTTGAGCAGATTTTCGTCATGACAAACCCGCTAGTCAATCCTGTGGCGGAAATTTTGGATACCTACGTGTACAAAATCGGCATGTCCAACCGGCAGTATTCCCTAGCCATGGCCGCCAGCTTATTCAAGTCCGCCATTTGCTTCGTGCTGGTGCTGGTAACAAACACCCTTTCCAACAAAATCGAGCCCGGAAGCGGCATCATGTAGGAGGTCGCCATGAAGCAATTTACCGCCAGCGAAAAGATTCTCCGCACGCTCATGTTTGTGCTGCTGGGAGGAATCACTTTCGTGATGATCTATCCTTTTTATTATGTGATTCTCTATGCCTTCAGTTCCTCGGACGCCACCATTTCCTCCAACATTGTATTTTGGCCCATCAAACCGACGGTGGCGGCCTTCCTTCGCCTGTTTAAGATGAAAACGATTTGGACCAGCTACTGCAATTCCATTCTGGTCACGGGCGTGGGGACGGTTCTGGCGGTAATCCTATCCATCCTGATCGCATATCCCCTCTCCCTGCACAGAACCAAGGGCAGAAACGTGATCTCCATGATGTTGTTTTTTACCATGCTGTTCTCCGGCGGCATGATTCCCAATTATCTGCTGATCAAAGAATTGGGATTGCTAAACTCCACATGGTCGCTCATCCTGCCCGGGATGGGCAGCGCGTACAACATTTTGATTCTGCGCAACTACTTTCAGGCCATTCCAGCGGAATTGGAAGAATCCGCCAGCATGGACGGCGCATCCCAGTTGCGCGTTCTGGTACAGATCATTTTGCCGGTGTCCCTGGCCGGGTTGGCCGTGCAGGCCATGTTCTATGGCGTCGGATATTGGAACGCATACTTCGATTGCGTGCTGTACATCGACGACGTAAACAAGCTGACCCTGCAGGCGTATTTGCGCACGCTGATGAACACTTCCTCCCTTAGCGCCACGGCAGGCGCGGCAGACAGCGTAAGCAATTCCGTGCTGTCCGAGGAAACCATGCGCATGGCCGCCATTACCGCTGCCGTAATTCCGGTGCTGATCGTATATCCGTTTCTGCAAAAATATTATGTGAAAGGCGTTATTGTCGGCTCCGTAAAGGGATAATGCAACGGGCAGAAAACCCGTGCAAATAAAAGGAGGAAATTCTCATGAAAAAGACCCTGGTTTTGCTGTTGTGCTTGCTGTTGATCTTGACGGGCGCATCCGCCAGCGCGCAGGAAACCCCTGTCACCATCACCGCGCTTCTTGGCGTGGACACCATGCCCAGCGACAACGCATCCGTCATCCAGGAAATCCGCGACCGAACCGGCATTGATTTCCAACCCACCTTCGTCTCCAACGGCGATTACAACGAACGCCTGAACGCCATGATTTCCGGCGGAAATCTTCCCGACATCTTCTATTTTAACGCATCCACCGGCACGGAATTGATTGGCTACCAGGCAATTTTGCCCCTGGATGACCTTCTGGCCGCCCATGGTCAGAACATTCTGTCCAACCGGGAAGGCGACTTGGATTGGGGACTGAACGGTCAAGGCGTGATTTACGCAATCCCAGATATTCCTTCCTATCCCTTCGCCATGGCGGTTCGCAAGGACTGGATGGCCAACCTGGGCATGGAAGTTCCGGAAGAGCGTATCGTCACCATGACCATGGACGAGTTCTATGAAATTCTCCATGCCTTCACCTACAACGACCCCGATCAGGACGGCGTGCAGGACACCTTCGGCATGTGCTTCGCCATGAAAGGCCTGGGCATGATGTACCCCATCATGAACGCCTACAACTGCCCCATGAACGGATATTTCCTGGATGCGGACGGCATGGTGCGCAGCTACATCAAGCACGAAGGATTCCTGGAAGGCATCGAATTCATGCGCAAGCTGTACGCAGAAGGGTTGTTCGACCCGGATTTCCTGACCGTTCCGGATGCCACCGCAGAATTCAACAACCTTTGGAACGGCACGGCGGGCGCCGCCAGTTGGGGCGTTGCCGGCATTACAAACAACTGGCTGGGACGTTATGTGGAAGGCATCCCGGCGGACAACTGGCTGTATGTGGACCTGCAAAAGGATGAAACCACGGGCGGCGGCTATTATATCAATTACTATGATCATTACCTGGGCATTGCCGCTTCCTGCGCCCATCCGGAAGCCGCCATGGATTTGCTGAATTTCTTCTATTCCGAAGAAGGCGAAGAATTGATCTATTTCGGCATCGAGGGCAAGCACTTCCAGTGGACGGACAAGGACGCGATGCAATACGAATACCTGGGCGATTACAAGGATTCCGCCATTCAGCGCGCGGACGGCGGCTATGTTGTGTGGCAGCAGATTCGCCCCCTGGAAAGCATCGAAGTTCGCACCCTGACCAGCATCACCCAGGAAATCATCGCCTATGCAAACGCCCATCCTGCGGCGGAAGGCGTGCATTTCTATGGTGTTCCCGCCTCTGCCTCGGAATTGGGCAGCACGCTAAACGACCTGATCAGCGAAATGATCGCAACCCTGATCGTTGAAGAAGGAGACGTGCAGGCCA
>JAQXRL010000081.1 GCA_029218505.1 Eubacteriales bacterium
ATGGGAGGATATTTTCTGCTGCGGCCTGTTTTCGGCAAATATTTTGGGAGCCCCGAAGGCGGAAGGCTATTTCTACTTTTCGGCAAAGCCCGTTTCCTACTCCCAATTAACCGGCCAAAATACCCTGCCCCGGCAGAGCCAGGATTTCCTCTTTCTTTCCAGCCAGCCGGATGTTTACGAAACAGTCATTCAATATTGGAACAGCTCCAAGGCAAGCCAGCTGAAGCAATCCGCTGAAAAGGAAACACATTTCCAGCCAAATTCCGGAAAACCCGTCCTTGCGGCAGCTTTGGGTGTTCTGGCCGTGCTGTGCCTGCTGATGCTGATTCTTTCCCGGGACCTGCGCTGGCTCGCTGCCTGTGTCTGTTCCCTAGCGGCTCTTCTGTTCCTTCGCCCCGCCATGAAACGATAGACGATCACCAAAACGCGGCATCGCTGTCAAACGATGTCCCTGCGGTAAAACTTGTCCGCTTTTTATCGCGGGTCAGCTTCAAACTCTCCGGATCATTGAAACCAGGCCATGGGATTCTCAGATTCCATGGCCTGGTCCATTCATTTAGATACATGAGGGTAAGCACTCACAGAAAAAGCCCAGCAAGCGCTGGGCTTTTCCCTGATTCAATTCCATCGGTGCATGGAATACACAGTTAAACAGGAGAAATTCACAGAATATGGCAATGCCGTGAACCGCTCTATTCCACTTCTACAATGATCATTACCTCTACCGGAGCGCCGCCGGGCAGCTCGTTCGTCCCGAGCGCAATTCTGGCGGGCAAGCCGTTTTCTCCAAAGACATCCAGGAAAACCTGGGAAGCACCGTTTACGACCTGAGGCTGAGCCATGAAGCCCTCCGCGCTGCGAACAAAGCCGATCAATTGAACAACACGTTTTACCCTGCTCAGGTCACCGTCCAGATATCCCTTCAGCGCCGCCAGAAGATTAAACGCACAGATCCTCGCAGCATCCTGTCCCTGTTCAATGGTGTAGTCTTTTCCGACAATTCCCCTGTACTGAAGGTCTCCGTTCCTTGTGGACGTCTGACCAGAAAGGAACAGCAGATTTCCGGCGGGGCATACCGGGCTGTAGATTCCGCCGGGCTTTGGCGGGTCCGGCAATTCGACACCATATTTTTCCTTGATGATTGCATCAACATCCATACAAAAACCTCCTGACGCTTCAACTGTTTACGCAGATATCAAGGGCAGTTTTGGTGTAAATCTGAGCCGCTTTTATGATCTGCTCAACCTCGACCTTTTCATTGATACCATGCGCAACACTTAAATCACCTGGTCCGAAAACCATTGACAGAATTCCCGCAACCCCATAGAGGATTCCCGAATCCATAAAACCGGAAAGTCCCTTAAATTCTGCCGTTTCGGGAGAAACCTGAGAGATGCTCTCCAGAATTGCCTGTGGAAGTGCCTCTTCCGGCGAAATCTCCATGGCCGGTCTGGGCAGAGGAATATAGTTCACTTCTGCCGAAATCCCGGGATTTTTCAGGAGAATGGAGTCGGCCAGAGCTTGGAGCTGGCTTTGAATCTGCGGAATAGACTGCCCCGGGATCCAACGCACGTCTATGAAAACACTCGCTTCGTCCGGAACAACTCCCGCAAAGGTTTCGCTCTGCTGAAGCAAAAAGGGCTTGTTGATTTCAGCGCTCCCGCACATGAGTCCAACATTTATTGTCGGCTTACCGAGATAGGGATGGGAAAGGTTGTCAAATTCCGGAATCAGGACAGCTTTCACTGCGGAAATGAAGTCAGCAGCCGCATAAATTGCGTTGGCGCCAGTCTCAGGACGGCTTGAATGGGCCGCCTTCCCGTGAAAATCAATTTGGAAATAGTCGATCCCCTTATGGGCGATGATGGGATACAATGAGGAAGGCTCTCCAATAATGGCGTAGTCTGTAATCGGTCCCTTCTCCGCAATGACTCTTGATCCCGTACTTTTGGCTGCTTCTTCGTCGATAACTCCCGCAAAGACCAGATCGCCGTCAAGTGGGACTTTCATTCTGTGAACCGTCAGCACAGCATAGAGCATTGCCGCCAGTCCGCTCTTCATATCAGAAGAACCCCGTCCATACATATATCCATCCACAATCACCGGATTGAAGGGGTCATCCATTCCTGCCACAGGGACCGTATCCATATGCCCATTGAGCATCAGGCTCTTGCCCGTTCCGTTGCCTCTGATAGTCGCCAGAACATTGCACCGATCTCCATCGGCACTCTGAAAACAGTATTCGATCCCTTCCCGTTCCAGGATATCCGCAATATACGCAGCCACTTCTTTCTCACGGTTTTCATAGACTGTATGGCTGGGAATGCGGATCAAATCCTGAGTCAGCTTTAACAGTTCCTCCCTGTTAATGTTCTTTCTGATTTCTTCAAGCGTGTACTTCATAGACATTTACCCAATCACGTACGCCCATCCGGCACCGGGGCCCAGAGGAATTCCGCAGAAATAGAAAATCGCAAACAGCACAAGATAAGCGACGAAATAGAACAAAGAATAGGGAAGCAGATTCGCAATCAGCGTGCCCATTCCAATATCCTTCTTATACTTTTGCGCATAGGACAGGATCAGAACAAAATACGCCATCATCGGGGTAATGGCATTGCTCACAGAGTCACCGATTCTGTACGCCAGGTAGGTGGCATTGGGGCTAACGCCCAGCATCATGAACAGCGGCACCAGGACAGGACCCATGAAGGCAAGCTTGGCGGCATGGCTGGGCATAAGGAAGTTAAGCAGGCATGTAAAGACCATCAGGAACACAAAGAGAACAAACGTCGGCACGCCGATGGACTGCAGCCAATTTGCTCCGTTGATGGCGCTGATAATACCCAGATTCGTCCAGGAGAAATACTGCGACAGCTGTCCGGCAAAGATGGCGACCAGGATGTAGCCCGCAAGGGTGGAGAATCCGTTGGTCATGATTTTAATTACATCCTTGTGGTTGTGTACCACCTGAGCCTTGAAACCGTAGGCAACACCAACAACAAAGAATGCGCCGCTGATAATGAGGAGGATACTGCTCATGAAGGGGCCGTTGAGGATGGAGCCGTCCGTTGCGGAACGGAGAATGGCATTCTTGGGGAAGGTCATAAGCGCGATCACCACGACGTAGATCAGAAGCGCGATTCCCGCTGCCTTCAGTCCCTTATTCTCCGCCTCAGTCACTTCGGGGCGTTCGCCCATGGTCGCAAGGACTTCCTCGGTAGGTTCATACTTTCCGAGTCTGGGCTCGACGATCCGGAGCGTAACGAAGAACGAGACAAGAGGAAGAACCACGCTGCAGGCAAGCGTGAAGAAGTAGTTTCCGGTGACCGGCAAAATAATATCCGGATCAATGATCTGTGCGCAAGTTTGGGTATTGCCAAATCCGACCGCTTCGACTATACTAATAATTGGGCTTGAACAGAAGCCTGCCGCGACGGAACCGTATGCAGCAATGATACCGGCTATGGGATTGCGGCCCGTAGCCATGAACAGCATTGCAACGAGCGGAGGAAGGATCATAAATCCTGCATCAGAAGCACAGCTGGATGCAACCGCTATGAATGTTACCGCGAGTGTGAGAGCTTTTTTCGGCATCTTGATGAAGTACTTGCGAAGGAACGAGCTGGCAAGACCTGTTCCCTCAAGCACCGACAGACCAAGCAAAATGACGAACTGGTCAATCAGTGCGGAGAAGCTTTTGATGTTTGCTGAGAACTGCGTGAACATTTTAGCAATTCCCTCTTTGCTCAACAGGTTAAACACCTTGTATACGGTTCCGTCGACGGGATGTACAGCGGACCAGCCCAAAAGCGCACCTAAGAACGAAAGAAGGATGACGGCAGCGCAGAAATAGACAAACAGCAGGACCGGATGGGGAAGCTTATTGCCTACTCTCTCAATTGCGCCCAGGAAACCGCCATTTTTCTTGGTTTCTAATGTTTCTGGCATAAATTCTCTCTCCTTTTGATTTTTTATATTCAATGAATCCCCTCCCTGGTGCACTCAGAGAAGAGAACCATCGACTTACAGAAAAGGAATAAAAGTCTCAGTTTTCCTGCTGCTCAAGGTAATTATATAGGGTATACTTGGAGATATCGTAAAACTTCGTAATTTTTTCACCAGCTTTCTTGATCAGAAACGCGCCCTTGGCATCCAAATATTTCAGGCCCTTTATCTTATCTTCCTTTGTCATGCTGGCAACGGGCTTTCCAACATATCGGATGGAGTCCTGAATGAGACTGTCAAGGAGGTCAGAAACATCATTGGTAATTACTTCCTTGACCCCTTCCGCCGCGTCAATTCCGATAATATCCTTAAGCACGTTCTGGCAGGCATACATTTCCGTTACATCCCAGTTGATACACAATGCGCCGATTGCTTTGCCTTCGTCGTCTCTAATATAGATGGAAGTGCTGCGAAGGATCTTTCCATCCTTCGTCTGCGTTATGTAGTTATACTTGTCGCCGCTTTCTACGGTTCCGCGCAGCACTTCAAGTCCCAAATTGGTTCCGCACTCGCCTACGCTGCGGCCAGTAATATGCCCATTTTCAATTTGAACAATTGTGCTGTCGTAGTCTTTTGCATAGTCATGAAGGACCACTTCACACTTGTTTCCAAATTGTGCCGCGATCCCTTTTGCAAGCCTGGAGAAAAAATCCATTTCATCGCTGATTGATTTCATGTTTTCTATACACCTTCCAAAAAGTTTGTTTGACTAAATTATATTCTGTTTGCAGCACTTGTCAATACCCTTCCCGGGAATTCCTTTATTTTCGGAATCAAGCACAAAAACGCGCCGTGTAAATTGTGACTTATTTCTCATAGATCTGTTACGCATACTGCCATGTGTTTGCCTTGCCTGCTTTGCGCTGCGTAATGCCGTCATTCATTTCCTCGATTTTTCGGCGTCCACTGCCATTTTCCGCAATTCTTTCAAATTGTTACCGCCATGGAACCCCCCGGTTTCCATGGCTTTTTTATGGGGACCGGCGGCAGAAAAACGGATTTCTGGTTTTCAATCGCTCCGGGATACTGTGTATCGTGTGAAACCATAGAGGACGCCTGTATCGCCTCTGTGCATTATTTGATTACCAATCACTACAATATCCGTAAATGCAATAATTGCGGCAGATACTCTGTTGCCTATCTCCGCTCTTCTGGAACAGGGTGCGCAGTGATGCAAAGGAATTGGCATTCCTTCTTCCCCTTGCCGCCGTATGGCGGCAAACTGTACAATACCCTGGGGGATAATTTTACACCCCTCAGGGCATTATTTTACATTCTCCCCTTGTAAAGCGCAGGAAGAAATAGTATACTTTTCCTGGAGTAACCCAACCGCACACAAGCTGAAAGGAGAATCCGCAAATGAAAAGAATTACCGCACTTGTGCTGGCCGCGCTGATGCTGGTCGGCACCCTGGGCCT
>JAQXRL010000082.1 GCA_029218505.1 Eubacteriales bacterium
TGCGCCCAGCGCACGGGAAACCTTGGAGGGCGAATGAATGTTCAAGGTGGAACGCATGGCGTTTGCGGCGGCGTTGGAAACGGAACGGGATGCGGAGATCACGGCGCTTTTCTTGGACAGAATGCCGTTTGCCAATCCTTGGGAAAGGGCTGCGCCGGCCGAAAAGGCTTCGCTTACCGCGTTCGTGCCGGAAAAGCTGGCGGCGTTCAGCAGGGCGTCTCTGGCAGAGACGGTCAGAGGCATGCCGCTGGTCAGTCCCTGCGCCAAAGATTGCGCCATGCGGTATCCGGCAGAAGATGCATGGGAAGAAAATGCGGATAATTGGGAAACCAGGGAGTTCAATTGCGCGGTTATGCCTGTCATGTTCGCTTGGAAACAGATTTCCAACGTATCAAGCGTCAATGGAGTTCCTCCTTTCGGCCAGGGCGATGAGGGTCTGCTTCATCTCCTCATCGCTCATGTTCTTGCGGAAGCGGATTCTGTTGGGCTTGCGCGGAAACTTTTTGGGATTGTTTACGCCGATGGCCACGTATTGTCCCACAAGCCATGCCAACAGATCCAAATCCAATGCGCGCCGCTTGGCGGTTTCCAGCGCCAAAGAAATCTCTCGTGGCGTCATGTTGCCGGAATCTGCGGATATCCCCGCTTGCGCCACAGCGTCCGCAGTTTCTGCGGCGATGGCGCGCAGGCTTTTGCTTCCCGTCACGCCTCCGCCGCCCGGTGAAAAAAACCGGCGTCGCGCATGGCCATCGCACAGACGTCCACGATTTCGTCCAGGCTGCCGCCCTGTTCCATGTGCCGGGAGATGATTTCGCCGGCTTCCTGAAGCGTTGTGTCGGGACGTTCGCTCAACATGCCGCCCCATAAAAGAAGTCTGGTGGCAGTAAACTGCCGGTCTGTCAAGCGCTCCAACGCGCCGCCTGCGCGATCTTCCACCGCGCACATGGCGTTTACGGTATATCGCAGGGAAATTTCCTGCCCGCCTAATTCAATGTGCCTGTCCATTGCGCGCCTCCTCATGTGGCCGGCGTGATCGCAATGGCGCCGGTGATGCGCAGCGTGGCGCCAAAGCCCACCGCTCCGTCCACTTCGGCGGCGCCCAATGTGTGAGATTTTACAAAAGCGGAAAAGGCAGCGGTCGTATTGTCCGGGAACGTGATGACGAAACTGCCGCAGTCGCCCGAAGCATATGCGGCGCGCAAAGCAGCTTGCCCGTTGTCACCGGCGTTATGATATCCTTCAATTTCCAATTCGCCCGCGTCCCGCAATCCTTGAATGTATTCGCGATAGCCTCCGGTGGCGTCCAGCGTGGTCACGTCCAGTTCCTCGGAATCCGGCGAAAGTTCTCCAATGGAGGACAGTTTGCCAACCGTTACCTGCGTTCCGCCGGAAGGGGTGAATTGAAGCGTGGTTCCCATGGAATTTGTGGCCATATGTTTCTCCTTTCCAAAAAAGGGGAGCCGGAGCTCCCCGGTCATTGATAAACGTTGCCCGATGCGTCCGCGATGCAACGATAGCGGATGTTTCTGTGGTAATACCGCGTCGAGGTTTCAAACAAATCGGCGGCGGATTCCCTGCGAAAACGTGCGGCGGCCATGCGGCTGTCTACCGCTTTGGCCAGTTCCGCGACGGCGGAAGGATTGTCCGCCCAAATGTCGATCGTGTATGTCAGTTCGCTCAGATGTTCTGCGCCATCCGCGCGGCGGAAGCAGCGGTTGCCGCTCTCTCTCCAGGAGATTACGGGGATGCTGGTCCAGCATGCGGGATAAAAGTAATACACGGCCGCGCCGGTGGACTCCAAAATGGACTTCACCGCATCCTGTCTTGAGATCATAGGTTTCCTCCTGTAACGCGCCGCAGGGCCTCCGCCGCTGCGGCGGGAAAGCGTTCCAACTGTTCGTCCGCGGCGGGTTGCATGTATGGCTGGGCGGCCATGCCTGGCCAGTCTGGATCGTATTCTGCGCCAGCGCCGGTGGCAGCGCCGCGTCGGCCCGTGCCAAATTCCACATATGCGGCGTGGGGGTTTTCCACCATGCAGATTCCCTGAAAGATTTCCTTTTGTCGTGTGCAATGGCTGGAGAAACTGCTCTTTAAGCGTTTTTCCGTGCGCCGGCCGGTGCCTTCGGGTGCCAGTCTCATGGCGGCGGCACTGCAGTCTGCCGCTGCTTCCGATACGGTTTTCCATAAAGCGTCCGCCCATCGGATGTTCAGCCGCATGAGCTTGGCGGTCAGTCTTGCACAATCCATGGCTCTATGCCAGCCTTTCTATCTTCGCTACCAGGTGAGAGGACCATCTCTCCAGGGAAATGCAACGCCAATCGGGTTTTTCCTCGCCGTCCAGACAGATGCCGTCGCCCACATGAATCGCCGTCTTCCTTGGAAGCAGCAATTTCAGACTCTGCCGCGAATATGCGCCGTGTTCCATGGGGTTCAAGGCGTTGGCGGCGTAGCTCAAGGTATTGTTCGCAGGAACAATTACGCACCGCAGGGAGGTTTTCCGGGAGGAAAACTCCTCCCGGATGCCGCCAAGCTCGTCCGGAACGCATTGCCTGGGAGCGATTTGTACTTTGCGCAACGTGCGTTCTACGAAACGCATGATCCCACCGCCTTCGCCAGCCGGAATGGATTCAGCATGGCGGCAATATCCCTGGGCAAAGCGTCTACGGTTCTGTCCACGCCGCCTTCGCTGCGCTGAGACTCGCCTTCCATGCCCCTGCGGTTGTAGTAAACCACGGCCAACTGAAGCTGCGCGTTTTCCAGGGCTTGGGGCACGGAACTTCTGCCGGTGTATGCCAGAATGAAGGCGGCGGCATCTTCCAGCAATTCGGATAGCAGGGTTTCGTCCCGCTCGTCGGGTAGCCTGCTCATCAGCTTTTCAAGCATGGCGTGTCACTTCCTTAACCCAGGCATCGCACGGCCAGTTCGGGGTAAATGGTCTTAAAGCCGTACAGCACGTCCATGGAATAAATGCTGCGCTTGTATTTCTGGTCATAGCCCTTGGTCACGCGCAGGGTCAATCCGTTGAAACTGGTGACATAGCTGGCAACGCCCTGTCCGTCGGGGTTGATCAGCGGACGGGTAACGTACGCAAAGGCCATGGGATGGAAGGCCAGATTGGCGGTGTGGCTGCCAATGAGGGTAACGTCCGTGTTGTCGGCGATGTCCGGCAAAGCCGGATATACTTCGATGTCTGCGATGGCGTTGGAAGCGGCCTGAGCGCTTTCCTTGGTCACCGTGTAGCAGACGCCGCCGATGGAAATCAAATCGCCGGGTACGAATTTGCCCGTCAAGGAGGTGGCGTCCAGGGAAAGCTTGTTCGCGCCGGCAGAGACGCCGCCGTTGACCTTTACCGCGGTTGCGGAGATAATGCCGGTGACATGGTTTGCCACTCCCTGAGACATGTAATGATCGATGCCGAATACGCGTCCGATGGAGCCTTCTCGCAAGGCCTCTACGCTGCCGGATTTTTCCGCGTTCACAACGGCGGGAATCTGGCCAAACTTGGCGTCGGCTTCGGGATCCCAGACGGCCTTGCGGTCTGTGGTGGGGGCTTTGCGCAGATTCAAACTGCGGCGGATATTGGCCAGATCCTCCAGGGAACTGGGCGTGGTTCCGGCGGTGCCCACCACGTAAGGAATGTCCTTGTACAATGCCAAACCGTCGGTGTTGATTTTTTCGGCCAAAGCGGCTGCCGCAGGCTCTACGAATACGCGGTTGAGGTCTTCGATGCTGGTGGCGGATTCAATGGCGGACGCGCAGGCGTCTACGGTAGCAATGTGATCCAGTGTCACTTCAACGCCCCGTTCGTCAAAGTCCTGATAATTGACGCCGGTTTGGGCGTTAAAGTCCTCGGCGGTAAACACCGTAGGCTTGCGAACGAAGATCGTGTCGCCCAGACTATGGAAGTCCTCGGAAAAATCCTTGTGTACCAAATTGGGGAAGACCAGGTTTTCCGTCAAACGGGGCAGAGCCTGGCGCGCGATTTCCTGAATGGTAAGAATGGTATTGCTCATTATGAATTCCCTCCATGTTTCTTTCGATAAT
>JAQXRL010000083.1 GCA_029218505.1 Eubacteriales bacterium
ATGCCACCTTGTTCGGACAGGACGCAGACGGCGACTATGTCAGCCGTCAGGCATTGTGCTATGATTTGAGCGCAGAGACAGCTCTAATGGGACTGGACGCCGTCACCGGAGAGCCTGTGCCGGACGTCCCGCAGGCCGAAACCCGCCTGACATACGACGATCTGGATTCCTGTGAATATCCTGAAGAGATCGAATCGTTGGCGGCATACGGTATTGGATACGAAGGCGGCAGCATTCTGCCCGAGGATGCGCTGGTCTATCGCGACATGCTTCGCCTGCTGATTTCCGCCAGCAGTTCCGCCACGGAAGATCGCAGCGACGCGCAGCTTGTGCTTCTGGCCAAGTCCATGCACATTCCCGTGCCGGAAAACGTTGATTTGGACGCCACGGTTTCCCGGACAAACTTCGCGCGCACGTTGATTGAAATGTCTGGCTATGGCAAGGCAGCTTCTCTTTCGGATATCTTTCTGTGCGGATTTGCCGATGCGGATCAAATTGCTCCGGAAGATTATGGCTACATCGCCATTGCACAGGGCATGGGAATCGCCACGGCAGACGAGGAAGGCCTGTTCCATCCTGCCGACGCAATTACGCGGGAAGCGGCAGCAGTCATGTTCTATCATTTTCTGGACAGAAAAATCTAAAGCAATACCGGGCAAATGAGGCGGCGCAGTGACGGGCAAGTTTTCTGCCAGAAGCGATGGCCAAAATCAAAGGTTGCCTGGAAGCAAATCGAGATTTTTGCCAGAGGCAGATGGCAGAAACGGCGCCGTCCGTGGCGCCTCCTGTGCCGCCTTCTTCGCGGGATGTCGAGGTTGTTCCTTTCAGGGGGGCCTTCTGTTCCGTCCTGTACGACATGATCTTCCGCTGTTTTTCATGGAGGCATGTCTGTGATGCGGCTCCACTAGGAATAACAAGCTGTCGTAATTGTACAAGTACGAAGAGAACGCAATTTGAATCCCCGGAAAGGAGATTTGCCCTCATAGGGCCTAGTCAGGGACTGTCTCGCGAAGAGTCATATTGCACAAATTTCGCCCATAGAACACCTTATTTTCGATGTCCTATGGGCGATTTTCATGGATTCCTTGTGCAGTTCGTTCTTAATGAGACAGCCCCATGATTCTGCCGTCTGCGATGGTTTATTCTTCTCCCTTCAATGCATCAATCGCCGCTTGCAATTGCGCGTCTTCCCCGGTTTCGTCTGGCTGTACCACCAGATCCGGCTCCACGCCAATTCCGTGAATGGAATTCCCATCGGGCGTAAAATAGCTGGCGGAGGTGTACTGCATGCCTGCGCCATCCTGGGAAAATGTCATCAAGGTTTGCACGATGCCTTTTCCAAATGTCGTTTCGCCCACAATGATGCCGCGTTCGTTCTCCTTGATTGCCGCCGCAAAGATTTCAGACGCGCTGGCCGAACCGCCGTTGACCAACACTGCCATGGGCACATCCCAATACTTGGAATCCGAATAAAAATTCGTCCTGGTTCCTGCGCGGTCTTCCATATACACAATCATGCATTCCGGCAAGAACAAATCCGCAATCTCCACCACCTCGTCCAGCATGCCGCCCGGGTCATCCCGCACATCTACGATTACGCCGTCCACCTTTGCCGCTTTCAGCGCATCCACTGCGCGCTTTACGCCGTCCACCGCATTTCCCGTAAACTGTGAAATCGTGATGTAGCCGATATGTCCGTCCAGAATCTCAAATTGCGCATATTCCAGATTGACCACTCCACGCGTGGCGGTAATCTGCATCTCTGCGCCCGCTCGCAGCACCGTTAAAGTCACATCCGTGCCGTCTAGGCCTTTGATGAGGGAAACCACGCTGTTCAGATCCTTCGCGGAATCTCCCGCAATGCTTTCCCCATCCACCGCCACAATAATATCTCCCGTCATCAGTCCCGCGCGCACTGCGGGCGAATCCTCGTACACCCGGACAATTTCTACGCCACCGCCTTCCCGCAGCGTCACAACCATCCCAATCCCATGGTACACGCCCTGGCTGTCCTCTTCCTGTTCCGTCATCTCCGCCGGAGTATAATAAAACGTGTACGGGTCTTCCACGGATTCCATCATTCCGCGAATTGCGCCAAGCACCAGCGCATCCCCATCCAGCGGCTGATAATAATCGGACATCAGCGTATCATATATGCTGTTTAACCTGGAAAAGCGCTGTATGGAATCATATTCCGAGGCATTTACAATACGCGTGCCCCATTGATTCGCAAGATCCGAGCCCGTCAGCAAAAGCGTCAGCGATGAGGAGCCAATGGCTACAATGACCACCAGCCACGCCACGGCAAACACAACCACACCCTTGCGCTGAAACATCTCGTTCATTTCATCCTCCAAAGCAATTGCCGCGCAAACATCCGCGCATACCGCTTCTTCACGAAGGGGAATTCATCCCTTCGGCTTCCATGGCGGCATTGCGCCGCCTTGCGGGCATGTGCAGATTTTCGCGCGGCAAATTTCCCTTTTCCGTTGATCCTATGCGCCAACGGCACAAGGCATTACATCCGGTTGTTGCGGCGGGCAGCGTTGCTCTTTCCCAAAAGCATCATCATCTTGAACGTCACCGCATCGTCAAATGTTCGCAAGTCCAATCCAATGGTGCGCTGTACCTTTTCCAGGCGATACACCAACGTGTTGCGATGAATGTACAGCTTGCGTGCGGTTTCGGAAAGGTTCAAACTGTTTTCGAAGAAGGTTTCAATGGTATGCACCATCTCATCGTTGAACAATCTGGCAGTTTTCCGGTTAAAGATTTGCGTGTTATACCCCACCCCAATGTCCGCCGGAACGTCATTCAGGAAACGCTCCAACAGCAAATTGCGATACAGGAACACATGACGGTTGCTATGATAAATTCTGCCTACGTCAATGGCAGCGCGGGCTTCGGCAAACGCTTCCGAAATTTGCGACAGTTCTCCGCGAGGATCGGATACGCCGATAAACACCGTAGAACCCGTTTCCGTCAGAAAGGTGTTTTCAATGGCGGCGGCATACTCTTCCATCTCCGTGAAGTCTACCGATTCCTCCACGTTCTTCACCATGGCAATGGCATTTCGGCCTACCTCGCACAGCATATCGTCGTCATCCGCAGAGTTTTGCAGCATCTGCATCGCCGCATCAGACTCAATATCCGTAAAGTAGAAGTACAGCACGCTGCGGCTCCTGGACAAGGGAATTTCGTGCTCCGCAGCCATCGACTCCAGTTCCGCGCCTTCCACGTCTCCGCGCAGCATCATCCGCAGGGATTGTTCGCGATTGACCTGACCAACATCCGTCTTTGCAACCATGTTGATCAATTCGGCGCACAGCATTGCGCAATTCTTCACGTCATTGCTGTCGCCCTGCAAGCATAAATACACCGGCTGCTCGTCGTCGGTGCCAATCAGCGTTACGCCGCCATACACCAGGGGCGTGGTGGGATTGGTTCGAACGGCCTCCGGCAACGTGAAATGGCGCTGATCGCCCTCAGGAAGCACTACATTGCCGGAAGCATCCAGCAGCAATGCGGACATGTCGATCTTCCCCAGAATTCGAGCAATTCGCATGGTAATATTGTGATCCAGGTACATCTTCGTTTCCCCCTAGCTTACGCCCTCTGATTTTCCCGCAACATGCAATGCGCATCTGCTCCATGCCCAATGAGACATGCTCCAGGAAAGCTTCGTCAATTCTTACAATAGTATACCCTCTGGAATTGTTTCGGTTCAAGCAATTTTATGTAACTTTGTGATTTTCCGTCGGAAAACCTATGAAAAAAACAATTTTACGTCGGAACACATGCCCCTGAGTACGCCGCAAACCAGCGTCCCACAAGGATGAACAGCCGAACCAAGCTCAGCAAGGGACAAGTTTTGCCATCTTCCCCGAAAGGGCGTCAAAGCTTGTCTTTTGTCCATGCAGAAAAAGGATAAGGATCCGCCAGCCGCGGATCCTTATGAAACAGCTTATTTCAAGGCTTCCTTCGCCTTTTCGGCCAAAGCGGCAAATGCCTGCTGGTCGGAAATCGCGAGTTCGGAAAGCATCTTGCGGTTAATATCTACGCCAGCCACCTTCAAGCCGTTGATGAGGCGGGAATAGCTCAATCCGTTCATGCGGGCGCCAGCATTAATTCTGGCAATCCACATTCTGCGATATTCACGCTTTTTCAGCTTTCTGCCAATGTATGCATAACGGAGCGAACGGCGAACCTGTTCGCTGGCAGCACGATACTGCTTGCTCTTTGCGCCAAAGTAACCCTTGGCCAATTTCATAATTTTGCGACGCTTTTTCAGGGCGTTTACCGCGCGCTTTACTCTTGCCATTGTTGATTCGCCTCCTTACTTATAGGGAATAAGTTTTTTCATCGTCGCGCCTTCGGTATTGGTCAAGAAAGCCGCTTTGCGCAGATTGCGGGTCCGCTTGGTGGGCTTCTTGGTCAGGATATGACGCTTGAACGCCTGTGCGCGCTTGACCTTACCGGTCTTGGTCACGTCGAAGCGCTTCGCCGCGCCTTTATGAGTCTTTTGCTTGGGCATCTGAGCTTCCTCCTCTCGTCCTTTGGGAACGCAAGCGTTCCATTTTCATGCCGGGGCAAAGCCCCTATGGTATCAGTTTGTCTCGCGGGGAGAAATCATCATGGTCATATTGCGGCCCTCGATCACGGGGGCGCGATCCACCGTGCCATACTCCTTCACGCTTTCGGCAAACTCGTGCATGATGGTCCGTCCGATCTCAGAATGGGTGATCTGTCTGCCGCGGAAACGAATCGTTACCTTTACCTTATTGCCTTCCTTCAAGAACTTTACGGCGTTTTTGTATCGTACATCCACGTCGTGTTCCTCAATGGTGGCGGAAAGGCGGACTTCCTTTACCGCAATGACCTTCTGATTCTTTCGGATTTCGCGCACTCTTTTGTTTTGTTCGAAGCGGTATTTTCCATAATCCATCAGCTTGCACACCGGCGGGCGCCCTTGCGGCGCAATCTTCACCAAGTCCAAATCCCGCTCCTCTGCCAAGCGCATTGCCTGTTCCGTAGGCATAACGCCCAGCTGTTCGCCGTTCTGGTCCACCAAGCGGACTTCGCGGTCGCGAATCTCCTCGTTAATCATGAGATCGTTGATATGGACACACCTCCCAAATTTCGCCTATTCTGAGAAAAAAAGAGCAACGCAAAGCGCCACTCTTTTTCACACAACACATTGAAAACATGCGATAAAAAGAAACCATACAGCGCAAGCCGCAAGGTGAGAAGTGGTCGCTTCTGCTTAACGAATGCATTATACCACACTCTGCCGTTCTCAGCAAGCGCATATTTCGTTAATTTTTGCTTCGAATCGCGCCAAGGGCGGAAAATAGCGCGAATGCGATCAAATTCATGAGCACGATGCTGGCGCCCGTCGGAAAGGAATACAGGCAGGATAGCGCCATTCCCGCGACAAAGCACGCCACCGACACCGCCGCAGCAGAAAACACCACCTGACGGAAGCGGCGAAACACGCGCATGGACGTCAGCGCGGGAAAAATAATCAGACTGGAAATGAGCATGGTGCCCATCATGCGCATGCCCACCACAATTGTAACCGCCGCCAGCACCGCCATCAGCATTTTGTATGCCTTGGCAGGCGTGCCCGTTGCCGCCGCAAAGTTCTCGTCAAACGTAACGGCAAAAATCTTGTTGTAAAACAGCAGAAACAGCGCCAGCACGGCAACGGAAAGTCCCACGGACAGGAACACATCCGTCGCGCTCATGGCCAAAATGCTGCCAAACAAGTAATTGTATACATCGGTATTCATGCCGCTGGTGAACGAAGTGACCAACACGCCCATGGCCAATGCCCCCGTTGAGAGGATCGCAATGGCCGAATCTCCCTTGATCGCGCTGGATTCGCTGAGCCGCAGCAGCAAAAACGCAAACAAAATCACCACGATCAGCGTAAACGCCAACGTGTTTTGAGAGATTCCATTTTTCAGAAATCCAGCCAGCGCAACTCTCACGCCTTCCGGCAAAAAGCCTGGCATGGCTTCTGCGGTGGCATAACCGCAAGCGGTCGCAATGCTGAGGGCTCCGAATCCCACATGAGACAGCCCATCGCCAATCATGGAAAAGCGCTTCAGAACCAGGCTCACGCCCAGCAGCGCCGCGCACAGGCTTACCAATATTCCAACAACCAACGCGCGTTGAATAAACCGATACTGGGCATATGCCGCCAGTTCCGCCGCGGCGGTTTTCATGCCGGAAGCATTCCACAGCACAAACGCAAGCAGCGCAATCGCAAGCCCCGCAAGCCCCCACCAGCCAAATGCGCGCCGGTGTTTTTGGCAAAAGGCGCGAAACTGCTTTCTCCAATCAGCCATGGGTGCGCCTCCCCTCGGCAAAGGCCCGATATCCCGCTACATCGCCGAGATACACCGGGCTTTTCTCCATCACCAGTACGCGGTGTGCGTCTTGAAGCGCGGCATCCACATCATGGGAAACCATTACCACCGCCACGCCGTTTTCCCGGTTGAGCTTGCGGATCACGCCGTACATTTCCCGCGTTGCATCCGGATCCAGTCCGCTCACCGGTTCATCCAACAGCAGCAACAAATCCGTTGCGCACAACGCCCTGGCCAAGAGCGTCCTTTGCTGTTGTCCGCCGGACAGCGTGCGGTAGGGCTTTTTTCGCATTCCGGTCATTTCCAGCATTTCCATGGCCCGTCGCGCGCGTTCCTTTTCCTCCTTGGAAAACCACGGGCGCATGCCCATGCGGCTAATGCATCCGGACAACACCACTTCCTCCACGGAAGCCGGGAAATCCCGCTGTGCAGCGGTCTGCTGTGGCAAATAGCCAATCTGATTTTTGCGCAAACCGTCCGAATATCCTATGCTGCCGGAGCGAAGGCGCACCAATCCCAGCATCGCGCGCACCAACGTGCTCTTGCCGGAACCGTTTTCCCCCAAAATGACCAGATATTCTCCCTTTTCCACCGACAGACTGGCATTTTCCACGGCCGGAACGCCCTCAAAACGCACGCAGGCATTGCGAACTTCAATCAGCGCCATGCTTTTCCTCCTCCGCGCAACGCTGGCACAGTCCTACCAGCACGCTCTGGCGGGCATCCACGCGAAAACGGTGTTCTTCCATCAAATGTTCATTCAGTGCTTGCATCATTTCACAATCCACATGCAGCAAACAACCGCACCGGCTGCACATCAGGTGGAAATGCCGGTCACAATTTTCGTTCACCGGCACGCTCTGATACAGCATTTGCCCGGTGGGGCTCAAGTATTTGCGAACACCGCCCTGTTCCGACAGTGCTTCCAAAAATCGGTACGCCGTGGTCCTGCCAACGCGCACCCCCTGCTCTTCCATCGCCTGAACGAATTCGTCCACGCTGAAGTGCATCATTTCGTGCGACAGCAGGAAGCCCAGCATCTCCCGTTTCTGCCGCGTGTTGTATTCTCCCCGCATATCAGGCAAGTCCCTTCCTCAAGGCGTCCACATTGGCGCGCATCAGCGAAACATACGTCTCTCCCCGGTTGAATTCCTCCAGCGTCACGTTCTGACAGGAATGCATGGTAGCGATCTCCGCGCCCGTTTCTTCCGCAATCGTTCGGGCAATGCTGCCCGAGGACATCTCAATGGTGAAAATCGTCTTTACGCCATCCATTTCTACCGCCCGGATCAATTCCGCCATGGTTTGCGCGCTGGGTTCCATGTCCCGGGCGCAGTTTGGATATGCCGCCAGATAGTCCAGATGATACGCGTTCACGAAATACAAAAATGGGAATCTGTCCGCGAATATCAGCGTGTGCAGCCGGCCTTCTTGAATCACTTTCTCAAAAGCAGCGTCAATTTCCACGATTTGACGAATATACGCCTGTGCGTTCGCCGTATACTGCGCCCGATGCGCCTCGTCCATCACGCACATCGCCTCGCACAAAGAATCCAGCATGTCCACCGCATTCTTGGGACTGGTCCAAATGTGATCGTCGTATTCCAGGTGCTCCCCGTGGTCATGCTCCTCATGCGCTTCATGTTCCTCTTCCAACACGACTTCCACGGATTCCATCATTCTGACGCACAACCGCGCTTCGCGGTCATCGAAGGAAGAAAGAAGCTTCTCCGCCCAAACATCGCTTTCTCCGCCGATGTACACGAACAAATCCGCGGTTTCCATCTTCAGAATATCCGCGGGGGACGGTTCATATGCATGCACCTCCGTTCCCGGATCAATCAGCAGCGTCACATCCGCGAACTCCCCCGCAATTTCTCTGGCGAAATCGTAACACACAAAATTCGTTGCGACAATCTGCGGCTTTTCTTCTGCCACGCCCGCGACATGACCGCAACCACACAGCAACGCCACCGCCACCAGCAGCGGCATCATCTTTAATCTCCGCATTGCATTCTCCAATTCGAAATCTAATTTGAAATTCCTTTTCAAATTATATCCCGAATTGGGGCAATGTCAATGCATTCAGAAAAATTTTACAACCGTCTTGTATCCATGCAAACCGCCAGCAAGGATTTGCCTTTTTTCGCACAGCATGGCTCGTGCGGACGAGGCGGTGTCCAAAAATCTATGTCTGTCTGCCTTCAATGCCCATATCGCTGGATAAACATCCTTACACGATCGTTTCTTCCTTGGACACCTCCGATGCCCATTGCTTTCCCGAAGAATACGTCGGTCATTGATCGAAATCACAGGATTTGTACAAATAGGGTGTAAAGTATTTTTCAGTTCCATAGGTTGCGCATTCCTGATTTCTCTATTCTGAAGCGTGCAAAGCAATGGACCGAGATTTCCCAAAAAAACCGCCAGGCAGAACGCAAGAACCGACTCTTCTGCACCAATGCCAACGTCATTTCCTTTATATTGTCCCGAAAACCGCCAAGGCGAACGGCTCCAACTCGGAAACCTGACCGAACAACATCTTTCCCGGATCGATTCTTACAGAACCTGAATGCGGAGCATTTCGCGCTTTCATTTCCCTACAGAGGAGGCAAAAGCGCGCCGTTTTCCCGCAACAGTCGCTGCAATTTTTGAATTTCGATCGCTCGCAGACTACACGCTTCTTTGGATGCCAAACCGGCAGCAATGCCAGCTGCTTGGCCTGTGGCTGCGGCAATGGGGATCACCCGGGTAGAAGCCTGAGCAAGCTGCGTTGCAGAAAAAGCCCGTCCTGCTACCAATACGCCTTCAATCTTCTGAGGGAGAAGGCTGCGATAGGGAATCTGGTAAACGGGCGGACATCCAGAATCAATCCCCGGATGATCGGGAGCATGAACATCTAAATGATACGCACCCAAGGCAATAACGTCTTCAAAGGATTTCCCTTGCATCAGATCCTCCGCCGTAAGCAGATAATCTCCCTGCACATGACAGCTTTCCCGAATGCCCAAGGTATGCCCAGATCCGATCATGTGGGCGTTTTTGCAGCCGGGAATATAGTTTTTCAACAGATGCAGGATGGACTCCATTTGCAGCTGCGCCTGAATTTCTGCCCGCGTATAGTCCGTGACGTTTGTTGGATCAGCGTTCTCCACCCGGCTGCCCACCAGCATCAATTCTCCTGTTTGCGGAAAAGCTTGACCCACCAGCGTGTCTCTGGGATACAAACTGCCCTCCGCATGCGCCCGGGCAATGATTTCCCGAAAAGCACCCATGCCAAAGACCGGCGCCGAAGGCATGCGGTCGATTAATTCTTCAAGGGCTTCGCTGCTTACATCAATGGGACGAAGCTCCCGGGGATGCGTTCGAAAATAAGCGAACATTTCTTCCATGCCTACACCGCCGATAAAAACCGTACCAGAAGCAGCCTGCAATTTTCCATCCGTTTCTCTGCCAA
>JAQXRL010000084.1 GCA_029218505.1 Eubacteriales bacterium
CTGATTCAGAACCTGATCAACCCCTTTACCCTGATGGGCAGCGTCAACGATTTGTATCTGGAAGACGGCGCCGTCACCGTGCCCTACCTGAAGGAAGGCTACAAGGAAGGCCTGCGCTATGCCAACAGCCTGTGGGAGGAAGGGCTGATTGACGTGGAACTGTTCACCCAGGACACCGCGCAAGTGAGCGCTCTGGTAAACCGGGAAAACGAAAATGACCGTATCATCGGCGGTTTCTCCGATTTGTGGGACGGTTCTTATGTAAATGCTTCCATCGTGCCCTATGATACCTACATTGCCATTGGCCCTCTGGAAGGCCCCGACGGCACCAGGCAGGCTACCTACAGCAAAAACGACGTGCGTGCCAGCTCGTTTATTCCCTTTGCTTCATGCGAACACCTGCCGGAATTGCTGACCTGGCTGGACTATCTGTATTCCTATGAAGGCACCATCCTGATGGCATACGGTTTGGAAGGAATTTCCTGGAACTGGTCCGATACCCCCTCCATTTCCGGCGAAGCCAAGTCCATTGAGCGCACGACGAACGCTTCTGAGCTGTACGCCAAGAACCTGCAATGGGATCCCAACGCGCCCTGCTATCGCACGCCCGAAATCAAGTACATTGAAAGCGGCGTGGCCGGCGGATCCGGAATCGATCTGTATGTAAGTTCCATGCAGTATCTGCCCTTTGCGGACGAAAGCAAGGCCATTTCCCCGCTGCTGTGGCAGACGGCGGAGCAGACGGAGGACCGTTCCCTGTATGAGGAAGAAATCAAAACCTATGTGGCCGAATGCCAGGCGGCGTTCGTGTCCGGCAAGATGAGCATTGACGACGATTGGGACGAGTTCATCGGCACGCTGGAAAGCATGGATTTGGAAGGCTATCTGGCGCTGATGCAGGAAATCATCGACGCCAATACGCATTGATGCGATAGACAAATCCGGCGGTATTATGGTATCCTTGGGTGGGACGCGCGCCGTTCCGCCCAGGGATTTTGTGCTATGATGCCGCCGGAGGGCAGTTTTGCGTTTGAAAGGATGGGAGAGCCGATGCTGTGGGAACGCTTTCAAAATCTGCGCCAATCCAGGAAATTGATGCTGTCCTTTGGCCTGCTGGCGGTAAGCCTGCTTTTGCTGTTTGTGATTATTTACGCCGTGCTTTTGGGAAAAATGGAAGACATGGCCGTGAAAACCAACAGCGCCGCCCACCGGCAAATGCAGGACAATTTGGAAAAGCGCATCGGCGAATTTGAAAGCCTGCTTTCCTATTGCGTCAGCGACGCAAACCTGAACTGGATGATGAGCGCCCCGCGGGAATTGGACGGAGAAGCCGTGGTGCGCGCGTACCGGCTGAAGGAGGATCTGCCCAACATTGCCCTGACCAACAGCGATTTGCTGGGATATTATCTCTATTCCCATGCCAACGGCATCGCCTTGTCCAACGCCCGCGTGTCCATGCGCATTGATCTGTATTATGATCGGGAATACAAGGTGGAGGGCATGGATTACGCCTCCTGGAAGGAAATGATGATGGACGGCAGTTCTGAAGCGCGCTTTCTGCCGGCGCAGCAGGTGTCCTGGCTGGGCATGACGGACCGGTGCATTTTGTATTTGTGCCCGGTTGTGGGGCAAACGTCTCCCCGGGTGGTGGGGCGCGCCGCGTTTTTTATTCGGGAAAGCGCGATTTTGGATTTCTTTCAGGAAGGCTTGAAGGGCAAGGCCAGTTATGCGTGCCTGATGGACGAGGAAGGCGTGGTGGTGGCGGGGTCCGGAGATGATAGCCTGCTGGCAAACCTGGAAAACGCCGCCGCGCTGGAGGATGGCACGCTGCGAACCCGAATCGCCGGGCGGGATGTCATCGTGTTGAAAAGCACCTCCGGGAAAGGCTTTTCCTGCCTGTCCATCATCGATCAACAGGCAATTTCCGCGGAATTGCGGGATGTGCGCATGCTGCTGTATGGCGGCATGATCGCGCTGGTGCTGCTTGGCGGGGCGCTGAGTCTGCTGCTCACCCGGCAGAATACCCGGCAACTGCGGGAAATGTTGGATGAATTGCACGGCATGGGATATCGGTTCCAAAATGAAAACGAACTGAAGCAGCTAAACCAGCTCATTTTGCTGCAGCGAAACATCAACGAAGAATATTTGCGGGAAATTGAACGCCGGCAGCGCTGGACGCAATCCATGCTGTTGGAACGTCTGCTGGATGGGCGCAAGGTCGATCCGCTGTTGCTGACGGAATTGGAGGCTCGCTGTCCGTGCCACAGCGTAATGTGCGTGTATTTGGAACTGTACGCGGAAGGCGCGGCGTTTGATACGTACGCGACCCAGCAGCGCCTGGCCGCCAATCTGGACGCGCTGTCGGACAGCGTTCCTTATTATCGCACGCTTTCGGAACGCCGCATCCAGTTGGTGTATCTGAACCGGGACGGCGCGCCAACGGTGGAATTTTTCCGAAAGCTGGCGGAGCAATCGGCGCTGGCGGGCGCGCGGATTTTGACGTTTGTCGGTCCGGCGGTGGAATCCTATCTGGATTTGTCCATTTCTGCCCGAAACGCGCAGCGGGAAATTATGCTGTACGATCCGGAAAGCGGCAGCGATGTGGTGTTGTGCCGCAAATGTCCCGAAACGGAACTGGAAATGGTGTACACCCAGGATATGGAGCGAAATTTGATGCAATGCTGCTTGCAAGGCGACGGCGAGGAGGGCTTGCAGCTGTTGGAAAAGATCCAGCGCGCGGCCATCGAAAAGGGCGTGGCTTCCCAGCTGACCACGCAGATGCTGGTGACGAACATTGTCAATACGCTTTTGAAAATCATGAACGATTTGCCTGGGGAAATCGACAAGGAACGCATGGATTGGGTAATGCGCAAATCCGTGGAGATGGTGCAGAGCCCGTCGCTGGGGAACCTGTTTGACTTTGCCCGGCGGTGCGTGGAAATTTTCGCCGCCCATTGCGGCCGCATCAAAAGCGAAAACGCGATCCGGCGCGTTCGGGAAATCAACGATTACGTGCAGCAGACGTTTTCGAATCCGGATTTGCGCCTGATGGTGGTGGCGGACCGGTTTGGACTGACGGAACGCTATCTTTCGGAATTTTACAAGCGCAATACGGGCGTGAATCTGTCCAACTATATCGAAAAAGTCCGCATGGATCATGCCCAACAGCTGTTGCAGGAGGGCGTGCCCGTGCAGGATACGGCGCAACAGGTGGGCTATATCAATGTGAATACGTTCCGCAGGGCATACCGCAGACAGTTTGGCGTGAACCCGAGCAAGGAGGCGTAATGCGCAAGGCGAGACGGGGAGGTGCTCCCCCGCCGCCATCTCGTGCGCTCCCTGCGTTGTTCGACAGTCTGAAGGCCACTGACAAACCCCACAAACGCAAAATTCCTGCTGTTCAAATTGCATCGGCAGGAATTTTTGCTTCCTTCGTCCGCTTCAACGGCAAATTTCAGTCATTTCCGTCTGTGTAAACTCCCTCATTTGCAGTCTTACTTCCTCGCATTGCAGGCTTTTTCAGCGTCTGGCAAAGCGCTGACTTTGTCAACGCTTTAAAGCCCCTTCTTTCGGAAGAAAGAAGGGGCCTTTTGCGCCCGGGTCAGTGAGGAGACGAAGAAGAGGCGTGCAGGGCCTTGTACTTGGCCGGCTTAAAGCCGGTTTTTTCCCGAAACAGCTTGATAAAGTACGGCAGGCTGGCGTAATGCAGCTGCTCGCAGACGCTGCTGACGGTGTCTCCCCGCATCAGCATTTCCTTTGCGCGCTCAATGCGCTGCTCCATCAGGGTTTCTTTGTAACTCAGGCCGGTTTCCCGGGCAATCAGCCGCCCGATTTGCTTGCCGGACAGAGAAAAAGCCTCCGCCACTGTTTCCAGGGACAGGTTGTAATCCAGCAAATGTTCCCGAATATAGCATACGATTTGCGCGCCGCGCTGATCTGCGTGGGCGGGCAAATCCCGGGCGGTTCGTTCGCACAATTGGGCGATGACAAGCGGCAATTCCCGCTGGCAGCCGTCAGGGATGGAGGCGGCGCTCAGGGCGGAAATGCGTTCCGGCGCCAGCGGCATCCCCTGCTCTCTTGCCAGCATCGCAATGCGGTTGATCAGCGCGTCGTAAAAGCATCGCTGTTCTGTCGGCGTCGCATCCCGGGCGGCCAGGGAATCGCTCATTTCCCGCAGCAGCGCCAGCGCGGCGGCGCAATTGCCCTGGCGCAGGGCGCGCGTCAGACCGTCGAAGGCGTCCTCCTGGGCGGCGTCCGCGCTGCCGCTGGCCGGAGGGGAGGTTTGCGCCATGGCGTTTGCCAGCGACGCGGAAAGCTGGGCAAGGCTTGTGATGGTCATGCCGCAGCCCGTTCGCGGGGTCTGGTTCAGCTCCATCTCTACAATGTCCTGCAAAATATCCGGCAATTGCGAACCCTGCTGGGCATCCGCGGTGGAAACCAAAATGGCGAACAGCGGCTGGGCGTCCAACTGCACGGCATAATAATGGGCGTCTTCTGCGGAAAGGCTTTCGATGGCCTCGATGAGGCGGTTTGCGCCTTCCGGGGAAACCGGCTTTTCCAGGCGCAGCATTGCGGCCATATACCAGGGGCCGTCCAGGGAAATGGACATCTCCCGCAGGGTATGCAGCTTCTTTTCGGAATATTCTCCGTGAAACAGCGCCAGCAACAGGGCTTCCTTCAAGCTGCGGCGCTGTTGGCTAACCTGCTGCAACAGGCTTTCCAATTGATCTTCGGAAAGCCGGCGGTGGCGAATGGCCTGCGCCAGGGCGCTGTCCAGCATGGCCAGTTCGTCGCCGGCATGAGAACCGGATTGCGCCTGCACGGTGCTGTGATGGGCAACCACCCGGCGAATGGGCAAATAGGACACATATGCCAGAACCAGAGACACAAGGACGAGCAGCCCGGTAAAGCCGATGGACAGCCATGTGCACATTTTCCGAAAGCGAAGCACTTCGCTGTATTCGGATTCCTCCGGGGGCACCAGGGAGAAGGTGAACGCGCCGGCGCTCAGCGCGTTGGCGTCGTTCGGATTGGGCGCGCCGTAGTGCAGGCTGATGCGGCCCTCGAAGCCGCCGGAAACAAGATCCACCCGCTGCATCAGGGCGGTATACGTGATGCGCGCGCAAAACCAGGCGCGGTTGTTGCCCAAATGGGAGGAGTTGAATCGGATGGGATAAACAAACAGGAAATCTCCTCCCGGCAGGCACAGCACCTGATAGGAGGTGTTCACGGCGAGAATGGAAGCGTGCAGCACCTGAACTTCACCGGCAGGATAGCCAAGCACGCTGCGCGCGTACAAATCAAAGGGAGATTTTCCGTCCCGGCGGAAGATGTTGGAATCCCCCTCGTAGAGCAGGAAATAATCGGAAAGAATGGGCGAATGGTTTTGGTAATTTGCCAAATCCTCAATGAGGGCAATTTCATAAAAAGCGCTTCGGGACAGATAGGCCTGTTGATAACAGATGCCGCTTCGAATGCTGTAAGAGATGGCCTGGATGGCTTCGAATTGGGCGTCCAGATCGTTTACCACCAGGGTGAGCTTTTCCGCTTCGGCGTGCATCAGCGTTTCGTTCAAGGTGTTTGCGGACACCAGAAACAGGCTGACGCCCACCAGCGCGCAGGCGAGCAGCGCCACGGACAGATAATACAGAATATATTTATGCAGCGTTGATTTTCGCGTATTCAGGATTTTTCGAAAAAACTTCATGCGCAAACGCCTCTCTTCGCAAATCGCGCCTTCGTTCGATACCTATTCAGTTTGAGTATAGCAAACGGCAATGTTTTTTGTCAAGATCACAAAATAGACATCCAAAATGTCG
>JAQXRL010000085.1 GCA_029218505.1 Eubacteriales bacterium
CATTTCACCGCAAGTGGGCTTTCCGCGCTGCGCGTCTATTGTACCCCGAAACAACTCGTATTGCGCATCTATGGCGTCGCTTTTCCACGCCAGATCGATCACATGCCGCATGGCCTGTTCCACGCGCCGGGATGTTACGCCAAAGCGCGTGCCAACCATTGGATACAATCTGCCTGTCAGCGAACCTGCCAAGCGCCTGTCCATACAGGTTCGGTAAATTGCCTCTTCCAGAAAATCTCTCCCGCAGTGATCAGGCACGTCCAGTTGATCCAAAATTTCGCCCAAACGTTCCCGCCACTTGCATGGAACCCGGCGATTTTCCACCAAAACCGATTGGATTGACGCAACCAGGTCCGATGCGTTCCACGGTTTGCACAATGCGCTTCCACCCATTTCCAGAAGCGTTTGCTCATCCGCCTTCGAGAGACATCCCAAATGCATCAGAAGAATTCCCGGATACAGTCTCAACGGCATGCTCCAGATTTTTTTCGCCAATGCCATGCCATCCATCACCGGCAGCACCAGATCCGCCACCAGGATGTCGAATCGGTTTTCGCCAATTGCCTGCAAAGCATCTCTGCCGTTTTCCACGCGACAGCATACCGCAATTCCAGCTTCCCGCAAAACCGCGCTGGTCTTTTCGTATCCCTCCCCGGTGTTTTCCGCCACCAAGGCGCGCAGAATCTGTGCAGGCATTGTTCCATCGCCTCCAACGGCATAAATTCTACGCGTATGGAAAAAATCCTGCATATCATGGGAAGTTAACGGGGCCGCCCAGCTATAGGCGAAAAATCCGCCGTTTCCGCGCCTTTCGGGCAACCCCTGCCGCCTTATTCCTTCTCCGCTTCCAGCATCCAATCGAGATAAATGCCATATCCTTGGGTCGGATCGTTCACAAACACGTGGGTTACCGCGCCGATCAGCTTCCCATTCTGCACAATGGGAGAACCGCTCATGCCCTGCACAATGCCGCCTGTAGCATCCAGCAGTTCCGGATCCGTGATTTTCAATACCATGGATCGGGTGGATGGCTGATACTGGTCATACAGGCGCGTGATTTCGCAATCGTATGCCCGCAATTCGCCATCGTCCAACGTGGTGAGAATCTCTGCCGGGCCTTCCTGCACCTCCGTTCTGGTTGCGGCGGGAAGTCCGTCCGGATACAGCGGATTCTCGATGGGCGCATACATTTCTCCAAAGATCCCGAACTCCGTGTTGGTCTCCAGACTGCCCATCTCGGTTTCCGCGCCAAAGAAGCTGCCCATCAATTCTCCAGGCGTGCCCGAAGTTCCCCGATGGATATCAATCACGTTGCTTTCGTATATCGCGCCTTGTTCAATGGGCAATACTATGGACGTATCTACATCGGTAATGGCGTGCCCCAACGCGCCATACCGGCCGTTTTCCGGGTCGAAATACGTCAACGTGCCCAGGCCCGCGGTACTGTCGCGCACCCACGCGCCCAGCCGATACACCTCGTTTTCTGCGTCATAGACCGGCGAGATGGTGTAGGCAGCCGTCTCGCCTTCTCTTTCCACCAAGACCTCCATGGGCGCGCCCTGTTGCGTCAGCTGCGTCAAATGGGCCGCGTTTTGCACCTTTTCGCCGTTCACGGAAAGAATGCGGTCTCCGGGGCGCAGTCCCGCCGCCCTGGCAGGGCTGGCGGCTCCGCTGACATCAGACGCGCCCACCACAACCACGCCGTCGGTCAGCAACGCCACGCCAATGGACTGCCCTCCGGGAATCAGGCGCCGTTCCGGTTCCACCGTTACGGAAACCGTCTTCAGCCGAAACATCCCCAGCAATTTGTACACCAGGGTCGCCTGACCTTCCTCTGCCCGGGCAGTAACGGTAACGCTGCCGCTGCCGCTTTCCACGCAAACCGTCTCACGGTCCTGCTCTACGGTGGCGCTTCCCGGCAAAACAAACTCCATCTGCCGCGCGTCGCCTTCGGAAAGGCGAATGTTTTCCGGCATTGCGCGAATACTTCCTACCGCAGGCGACATCAGCGCCATCACCATCGCCGCGGACAGAAGAATTCCCAGCATGCGCTTGGAACATTTTCTCTGCATGGGACTTCTCTCCCTATTTTACGAGGCTGCCGGACGCCCTTGCGCCCGGCGCTCCTTTAAGTTCTCCTGGCCTTGCGCCGGCTATGCTGGCAAATCCAAAGCATGACAGCTGCTTCATGCCCAAAACATTCGCAGCTTTGCATGATCTCAACCTCTGTACAGTTGCCATTTCCCGGAAAAATGGGTATAATAAGATGGTAGTATTCTATGTCGCATTTTCTGCGGCCAAGCAATGCTTCCAGCAGCCCGCGATCTTTGCGCAAACGGCGATTACAGATACGGAGAACGCCTTCCATGAACCTCCATGATTCCAGCTTTGCGGATCCTTCCCTGCCGGATTTTCAATTCTTTTCCGGCAAGCATGTGCTTCTGGCGCTGTCCGGCGGCGCTGATTCCGTCGCGTTGCTGGACATGTTGGTTCGTGCCCGCAACAGCGGCCTGCTCACGCTTTCCGCCGCCCATTATTGCCACGGCATCCGGGGCGCCTCCGCCGATTTGGACGCGGATTTCTGCCGGCGCATTTGCAATGCGCAAACCGTGGCATACTATCAGGGCCAAGGCGACGTCCCCGCGCAGGCAGCCATCCACGGCGAAGGCCTGGAAACCGCCGCACGCCGCATGCGCTACGGCTTTTTGCTGGAGACGAAGGAAAAAATCGGCGCGGACGTCATTGCGTTGGCGCACCATCGGGACGATCAAGCCGAAACCGTGCTGATGCATCTGCTGCGAGGAGCAGGATTGTCCGGCATGCAGGGCATGTCCCGCCTTTCCGGATGTCTGGCTCGTCCGCTGCTGTCCATGTCCAAGGAAGAAATCCTTCGATATTTGCAGTCGCGCGGGCTTTCCTGGCGAGAAGATTCCACCAACGCCGTGGCAGACAATCCTCGGAATATTCTGCGGCTTCAAGCGATGCCCGCGCTCAAGGCCGCGTATCCGGGAAGCGTGGAGGCCATTTGCCGCCATGCGGAAATTGTGCGCACGGAAAACGCTTTTTGGGAATCCCTCATTGGGGATTTTTTGAAAAAGCACCGCCGCCGCTATTCCTTCGGAGATTATCTTGCCCTGACGGGAACGGAAGAAACCGCGTTTCTGCGCCGCCTAATGGTCCATATGTTGGGTTCCGACGCGTCCTGGGAACGCGTAGACCGCCTGGTTGCGCTGGTCAAAAAGCAACGCGGCGCGCTGGATATCACCCGTTCCCTGCGCGCAGAACGAACCGCCGGCGGGTTGTATCTTCTTCGAAATTGCCCGCGAAACGATCCGTCGCCGCCGCTGTGCGTCCCTGGAGAAACGCCGCTGCCGGGCTTGGGAAAGTTTGTCGCGCGGCTTGTCCCCGTTTCTCCCATCGCGGACGATCCTTATCGCCAGGCGCTTTCCCGCAAGGCGCTTCAAGGCGCGGTTGCGCGCACGCGGCGCGCAGGCGACCGCATTCATCCCCTGGGGATGGAAGGAAGCAAGTCCCTTTCCGACTACATGACCGATCGCAAGCTGGATCGTCCGTTGCGGGATCACACGCCGCTGCTGGCGGTGGGCAACGAAATCCTGTGGGCGGTGGGTCTGGGGATATCCCGCTATGCCGCATTGCAAAAGGGCGACATACCGGTAGAACTTACATTTGTGCAGGAGGAATTTCCATGCTGAACGACCTTTCCCATGTCCTGATATCCGAAGAAGAACTGCGGCGCAAGGTGAACGCTCTGGGCGCACAGTTGGCGGAGGAATATCAGGGCAAAAACCCAACCATGGTGTGCATCCTAAAAGGGGCGGTGGTATTCTTTGCGGATTTGATCCGGGCCATGCCCATCGAGCTATCCATGGACTTCATGGCGGTTTCCAGTTACGGAAACGGAACCCGTTCCACCGGCGAGGTAGAAATTCGCAAAGACCTGTCCCATTCCGTGGATGGCCGTCATGTCGTCATTGTAGAAGACATCATTGATTCCGGCCGCACGCTCAGCTACATTGCCAAAGTGCTTGCCTCCCGCGGCGCGGCATCGGTGAAAATTTGCACATTGTTGGACAAACCGGACCGCAGAGACCCCAATGTGAATATCCATGTGGATTACTCCTGTTTTGTGATCCCGGATGAATTTGTGGTGGGGTACGGTTTGGATTATGCCGAGAAATATCGCAATATGCCCATGATTGGCGTGTTGAAGAGCGAAATTTACGAAAACACCTGATTCTCTGTGTGCAAAACCGGGATAAGGATGATATAATATTGATGTAGGCGATCATTTCAGGCATGTCGTTCTGGTCAAATGCCTGTGATATAAGCCAGGAATCATGGCGCTGCGCGCCTGTCATCCATGCGAAAGCGAGGAAAATTGTGTTGAACAAAAAACGGTTTCGAATTTTACAAGGCCCGTTGATGTACGTGCTTCTTTTGCTCGTCATCGTGTGGATTGTCCAAATGCTGGGCTCCGCCCCAACCACGCCCATCGTAACGCTGAGTTATTCGGAGTTGTTGGAATGGGTGGAGGCCGATTTGCTGGACGACGATCCCGAAAAGAGCATTGAACGCATCTCCATCACGGGAAATACGTTGATCGCGCTGAAGGAAAATTCGGAAATTCCCGCAACGGACTTTGGCGCCCGGTATGACATCATCGCCACCATTCCCAGCGAGCAACAATTTTACGCGGATGTGAACACGATTTATGAAAGCCAGCTGGGACGCGCGGTAAGCCCCACGGAATACGAATTTGTCTATGCCGCAAAAGAACCGGCAAAGACCGCCTGGTGGGTGGAATGGATTCCCTTCCTGGTCACCATTGTGCTGTTTGTGGCGCTGTGGCTGCTTTTGATGCGGCAACAGGCAGGCGGCGGCAAGGGCATGATGAACTTCGGCAAAAGCCGCGCCCGCCTGACCGATCCCCGGGGCAACGGCGTCACCTTTGCGGACGTAGCCGGCGCCGACGAGGAAAAAGAGGAGCTTCAGGAAATCGTACAATTCCTGAAAAACCCCCAGCGTTTCACCAAGGTAGGCGCGAAAATTCCTACAGGCGTGTTGCTGGTCGGCCCGCCTGGCACGGGCAAAACGCTGTTGGC
>JAQXRL010000086.1 GCA_029218505.1 Eubacteriales bacterium
AGGGTTTCACTCTTGTGGTAGCCCTCGAAAGAGGGCATCGAAATGATGATCAATCACACGCTTTGCTTCGCAAATCCCCTTTCCGAGGATTCAAATTGCGTTCTATTCGTACTTGTACAATTACGACAGCTTGTATTCCCAGTGGAGCCACATCGTCCATGGGGTTCCATGCCTTTTGAAAACGCATTTCCGTTATGCCCCAGCGGAACCGGGCGGGGATAACGCCTGTTCGTCGAAGTCATAACCACCCGTTGAACGGGAGGTTTGACCAAGCCCTACGGGGATTCAAATTGCGTTCTGTTCGTACTTGTACAATTACGACAGCTTGTCATCGTCCATGTGGCTCCATGTTTTTTGCGAAAGCGATTTCTTCTCCACCCCCCAGTGGAACCGGGTGGGGATAACGCCTATTCGGTTTCCAACAAAAAATGTGCCCTTTCCGATGGAAAGGCGCACATTTTTCTTTGCTATTCCCCTTTTTTCTCCTTTTCGGAACCGATGAAGATGGTTTCTCCATAATCCATCAGTCCGGACAGATTGTCCCGTATCGCGCGGGGAAACAGGTTTTTCCGGCGCACTTCGTTTAATGCAATCCATTCCAGTCCCACTTGGTAACGGTCTTGTTCCGTTGGGGCCTTGGGAGTGCCGCCCAACAGGCGGCAAAGAAAGATGAAATAGATCTTGTGGTTCATGCCGTCGTCACGGCCTTCGGAAATGCGTTCGTAGATGCCGGATAGGCGAATGGGCTTGACGGAATACCCGGTTTCTTCCAATAATTCCCGCCGCACCGTTTCGGTTAGCATTTCGCCCGCACGCTGTCCGCCGCCAGGCAACGCATAGTATTCTCCCAGCCTGGATATGCACCGGTTCACCAGAAGTTTTCCATCGTTGATGACGACGGCCTTTGCCGAATTGCGGATTGGCACGTTGTACAACCCCTTTGATGGTAGTGTTGTTTGGTATTATACTCCAGTTTTGACGGCATTGCAAGCATTGAATCCATAGAATTCGTGGCCGCAGCATGGAACATTGCCCAAAAGAATCTCTGGAAAGGGATTTGGATTCGTCCAGGCGCGAAAACGGCGTTTCCGCAGAACGACTCGCATGTCCAAATGGCATTTTTGCACAGTGCGAGCGCGGCTCAATCCAGCGGCGTTCCGTCTTTTCGCGCATTCCGGCAGTTCCAGCACACGCAAATCCTGCTGTTCTATTTTGCACAGATTTCGCCCAGCCAGTCGCCAGCGCAATGGGATTTTGCCGATCAAAGCCGTGCCGGAAGATGCCGTCGTCTAATGTGAATTTTCTTGATCTCCGCTTTTTTCCGCGCGGTAATCCGAAGGACTGAAGCCCTGAACGCGCCGGTATGCTCTGCGGAAGGTGTTGGAATTGGCATAACCGACCTGTTCCGATATGACGTCAATGCGCAAATCCGTTTCCCGCAGCAGCTGATTGGCCTTTTCGATGCGCAGGCGTTCCACGCGTGCAGAGAAGGTCTCGCCCAGCTTTTCTTTGATGAACAGCGAGAGATAGGACTCCGTCATTCCAAACTCCACAGCGACAGAATAGAGGCTGATATCCGGGTTGTTGAAGTTCAGATCGATATATTCTGCGATTCTCTGGATGAGCTCGTTGGCCTGCTGCTGTTTCTTTTCCTGATACAGCGCGCACAGCTTCTGACAGTGCGTGCGCACAAGGCTGAAAAATTGTTCGGCCGGAAGCGAAGCGATGGAGTATTTCAGTTCCACGGGAAGCGGAATTTCCTGATTGGCGGAAACCAGCGCGCCGACCAGTCGATAGCAGAAGAGTTTCCGGGCGAAGGGATCCAACTGCGCGGAGCAGAAGTATTCCCTGTACATTTCATTTAACAGGCTATCGATGGCTTCGATGTTGCCTACGGCCAACAGATTGCCGATCTTCTGTTCTTCGCGCATCATGTTCTGGTTGGATTCGCCGTCCGGCAGGGGATCCTCTGCCTCGAAGAGGAAGCGTTCGTCCTCGTCGGAGGTGTTGTTCATCAGGACGGCTGCGGCAGAAAAGGATTCGTGAACATTTTTGAGGCGGGTACAGGGATGGCCGACAAAGAAGGAAACGTCGATATTCATATCCAGCTTCAGCCTGGAATACAGCGTGCGCAGCAGTTCGGCATGCCGGTCGTCCTCCGGTTCTTGGGCGGCGTAGAGCAGCGCAAAGCGATGGGCGGAAGTCAGGCTGATGAACTGAAGTTCCGGATTGAACCTGTCCAGCAGTTCAATGACCTGCGCGCGCAGGAGATTCAACGTCTGGTCAGGAGGAAGGCACGTCTTCCAATGCATGTAAATGCCTCGCATGATGCTGCCTTCAATGGAAAAGCCCACCTGTTCCAGATGATATTCCGTCTCGGATTCATCGATGATGTCGCCGGAGACAAGGCGGTTGATGTAGGCAGAGCGCAGCAAATGCTTTTGCTCGCGCAGACTGTTTTCAAGAGAATGGGCGTTGGCGGAAAGGTTTTTTACGGCGTTTTCCAGATCGGAAAGCCCGACGCGAAAGCGATTTCCGTCTCCGCAGCCTTCCAGATGGTCCAGCATACGGGACACCGGCTGCTGGTTCCGGCGCATGATCCAGATGCACAGCAGAAGCTCTGCCAGCACGTAGAGAACGAGGTACAGCAAAATGGTATGCAGTACGTCAGAAGCGCGTTGCGTTACGACGGCGTGGGGAACCATGGATACAAGGCTGAAATAATCCCCCTTCCAAATGGAGACGAGCATCCGTTGGCCGTCAACCTTCTGTTCAAAGCTTTTGTTGGAGGAAAGGTCTGCTTCTCGAAACCAGTCTTCGGAAGCGGAAACAGACTGGCTTCCTGCGCTCAAAAGGAGCTCCTGGGTGCCATTGAGCACATAGATCTTCGCGTTGCTGGATTCCAGAATGGGTTGCATTAGATTGCGCAGCATCTGCGTGTCCAATGTGAAAACGACAGAATAGGAAGGCTTTGCGCTGCCGAGCGTGCTGAAGGGAATGGCATAAAGCAAAAGGGAATCTTCGTCCTGCTGCGGAAGCGACTGAATGCGAAAGTTGCTCGTGTTGGAAATGGTATCGTACCAAAGCGAATAATCCAGTTTTTGCGTGTCCAGAAGGGAAGAATAATAGCTGTACGAAGTCAGATAACCAACGCGGGGACTGACGACGATGTCCGTTTCATATTCAATAATGAAATAATTGTTGGTCAGACCGTTGCTGTCCATGTGGATGGGCAGCGTATCAATGGCGGAACGAACGGCATAGATCTGTTCGCTGGAATGACTGTCTTTGTTGGAGAAGGAGAGAATGGATTTTTGGATGGAGGAACTGATGGAGAGCGCGAACTGACTGGCGGCGTCCAAAGAATTGTCGATGCTTTCGCCAAACTGCGAAAGAACGGTTTCGCTGGCGGCGATGACGTTTGAACGCGAAAGCTGGACGGAACTGCTGTAGGTGGAAATTCCCATAATCAGCGGGATAATTAACAGAATAAGGTAGGAGCAGGCAAAGCCAATGGAGATACGCCGGGGTTTGTTCGCGTTCATGGAATGCGCGCTCCTCTCTGCTGAACAGAATATTCATAATAAATAATGCTATCATTTTTTGATCTTTTTCGCAAGGGTGGGAAGCAAAAATGCGACCATCCAATTCTTTATCATGGTGAAAATCTTTTGAATCGGCGAAAAAACTGCGAAAAACGTTTGCATGCAAAGAATTGGTTGTTGTTTTCATGAAAAATAGGCGCTATGATAAATTATCGAATCTGAGCGCATTTGCAGGGAGGGAGAACATGGGCGCGGACTGGGAACTTCACTTTGGACAGAAGACATGTACTGCGATTCCGGACGGACTGTTCGGACAGAACCTTGAAATCACGCGTTCCACGATGTTCGGCGGGCTCAGCGCGCAGCTGATCAACAACCGGAAGTTCTACGCGGAAGATGGGGAAGCGTTTGCGCGCGGCTGGTCTCCGGTGGGCAAATGCGGCATGGCGGGGAATGGCCGGCGCCGTTGCCCCGTGCTGCACCTGGGTTCCGAACCAGCTGGCGTTGTCCAGGAAGCGGAACAAATGAAGCTGCGTCCGAAGGCAGAGTACCGTTGGCGCCTTCGCTGGAAGGGAAATTTCCGGGCAAAGATCAGAATTCAGCTTGGTTCCGCCGCCGCTGAAGCGTATTGCAGTTCGGACGGAGCGCCTGCCGTCATAGAAGGAAACCTGTCCGTGCAAGCGCGGGAGGACG
>JAQXRL010000087.1 GCA_029218505.1 Eubacteriales bacterium
CCGAAAAGTGCTCCAGGAAGGCGCAAAATACCATGGCGTGTGGCTGGAAACCCAGCCCATGGGCGGCGAAATGTATGCCAAACGCAACATGGAGGTCGCCCTCAACAACATTTTGATTTTTATGGAATGTCAGCGCCGGGACGGCCGCATGCCTGGAATGATTACCTACAACGCCCCCTGGAACGGACTCGCGGTGCATATGGATTGGATGCAGGGAGATTTCTTTACCATTCCGGCCCTGCGCATGTTCTATCACATTGGTCGGGACATGGGATATCTTCGCTTGTTGTATCAATCCCTGAAGGATTTCGACAATTATCTGTGGAAATATCGGGACAGCGATGGAGACGGCTGTCTGGAAAGCTGGTGCATGTGGGATACCGGCGATGACAACAACACCCGATATTTAATCAATCGCGTACACGCCAGGGACAACGGCGCATGGAACGGCGAGACGCCTCCCACCGGCATAGGCGGGCTGCCCTTGGAATCCGCGGAATACATGGCGTACAGTTATGCCCACCGGGACGCGCTTGCACATATTTCCGCCTTGCTCAACAACGGCGAAGAAGATCTTTGGCGGCGCAAGGCAGAAGACGTTCGCCGGCGCTTCCGGGAATACCTGTGGGACGAGAAGCGGAAATTTGCCTTCGACCGGGATGGTGAAAACAAAAAAATCGACTCCATCAGCCTTGCCAACATCAAATGCATGTATCAGGGGATTTTCACGCAGGACATGGCGGATGACTTCATTCGGGAACATCTGATGAATCCCGAGGAATTTTGGACGCCCACGCCGCTACCCAACCTGGCCGTCAACGATCCTTTGTTCTATCTGGACGCAGAACACCACAACCTGGGCGAACGCATGGAATTGGTGCGGCAATATCTTGCCGGAGACGCCATGGACAACAGTTGGTCCGGCCCTGTCCAAGGTTTGAACATGCAGCGCTCCCTGCATGCTCTGCTGCGCTATGGCCACCACGCAGAAGCCACCATGGTGGGTTGCCGGTGGCTGAAAACCCTGATGCGATGTGATCGATTTGTGCAGCAGTACAATCCCTTCACCGGCAGCCCTGCTCCGGGAGATGAAGGATATGGGCCCACGCTGCTGTCGGCGCTGGAATACATTGCCTATCTCCACGGCGTAAACATTGAAGAGGAGCATCCCATCTGGAGCGCCGCGCAATCTCCTCACGCCCACGAATACGCCCTGCAAATGTACGGCGCCAATTTCCGTCTTCGCTGCACGCCGCAGGAAGCCCTTGCGGAAAGGAACGGCATTGCGTGCTTCCGCTTTACGCCCGGCGTGCGCATTCGCACGGACGGATCCGGAGTGCCGGAGGCCATCTTTGGAATGTCTTCTCAAGCCATGCCTTTCCGCCTGACGTATCAGGGGCAAACCTTTTCCGCCACCATTCATCCCAACGAGGAATTGCACATTTCCGGCAACGAGCTTGTCTCTGTCCGGCGGGTTCCATTTTCCATGGGCTGACACGATGCTCACGAACACAGCGCGCAGGCTCCGGAACCATTCCGGCAGCTCTGCGCGCTGTGTTTGCGCCTTCCATGGCGGTTATTGCATTCGAAGCGCATGAAAACCGTTGTGCTTTTCTGTCATCGCGTTGCGAACGCCGGCCCAATCTTCCCGAACCTGCCATATTCCGTCCGGCCCGCTTTTCCAGAAATAGTTTCCGGCCGCCCGCAAAAATGAGCATGGACGCCTAACGGGCATTCCGCGAGGGCCCTGTGGCGCGACTGATCACGGTGCGAAGGCGGCTTTTTTCGCTTTGACAGCGGCCAGCAAGGATGTCCTTTTCCGTAAACACCGCCATCAGGATCTCCCGGGCACCCTGGCGCTCGCGGTCATAGGTAAGATAGATATATCCGTCCTGATCCTGCGTTCCATCCGGGTAGGATACGTCGCTGCGCTCGTCGATCATCAAACCTCCGATCCAGGTATGGCCGTCGTCCATGGACAGCTTGGCCATCAGGTTGTTGCGGCCGCGGAAGTCCACATGATTGACCAGCAGAAGGTTGCCGGAACGAAGTCTCCGCAGAAAAAACCGCGAGGATGGGCCGGTGATGCCCGCATGCCCTTCGTTCCACCACGTATACCCCTGGTCATAGGAAAACGCTTGCCCGATGCCATCAAAGCGGCGCACCAGCATCCATAAGCTGCCGTCTCGGCGTTCGACAACCATATGCTCGTCAAAATGCCGGTTAGGAACGTCTGCGCCGCCGCGCAAAACAAAGGTTTCACCGTGATCGTTCGAAGCATACACGTTGGAAAAACGCTCCTGCGCCATTTCAGGATGGTCTTCCGCGGGCTGGCAACAGATCCACACCGCGCATGGAAACAGCCACGTTCCATCTCGAAGCACCGTGGGTTTGCACATCATCACGCCGTTTGCAATGCGCCGTGGTTCGGTAAACGCGATGGATTCCATCGGTTCATCCGGATGTTCGCAAACAATTGCCCATACGCCGTCACGCCCGTCGAAGTAATCATGAGATTGCGCCCAAGTAATCCACAGCCGGCCAAGGGGATCCATCCAGACATTGGGGTCAAAAACGCGCATGTGCTCCAAATCCGGATGACGGATGATTGCGATCGGATCGATCCATGTGCCGCCGTCGTCATCGCTGGCGGCAAGAACAATGAAATTGCCATTTTCCTCGGTTGTTCCGCCGCTGTAGAATACGCTGAATATTCTGCCGTTTGTTGTGCGCTCCAGGGAAGCGATGCCCTGCCAGTGACGGCCCTCCGGCAAGAATTCGAATTGATTGGGATGAAGAAAGACGTTGGCTGCCTGTAACTCCGATGGATAATACTGCATATGTTCCTCCTGTATGCATCTTCGCAATTTCGCGCAAATCGGGAATCTCTAACGATTTGCGTTTCCCTGAAATTCGCTGGGCGTGATTCCTTCCAGCTTCCTGAAAGTACGAATGAACGTGGTTCGGGATTCGATTCCAACCTGATGCGCCGCCGCAGCAACGCTGATGCCCTTTCTCATTAACTGCTTCGCGTGGCCAATGCGCACCATTGCAATATAATCGGTTACATTCACCTGGAATTCATTTTTGAACACGCGGGAAACATATTTGTCCGAAATGCCCATCCGGTCTCCCAGGATCGTCAGACTCAGGTCTTCAAAATAATGCGCGTCTATATATTCCCGGATTCCCTGCGCCAAATCATAGTTGCCGTGCGGCGAATCATGTTCGGGAAACAGACTCAGCGTCATGCGCACAAACTCGTTGAGGGGCTCCGGGGAAAACCGTTCGCCGGCCAACAGCACGTCGATAAAGCGATTTGCCTCCATGCGGAGCACTTCGCAGCAACGATACAAATTCGCGCCCAGCAGCCTGATGCAGCCATCATATACCATGGAAATTTGCCTTCTTGCTTCCGAATAACCAGGCCACGCCGTCTCAAGCCGCGCCAACAGCGCTTCCACCATATGGCAAGCGCCGTCTGCATCCCGGCGTTTGAGCAGCATTCCAAAAACCGCCTCGTTGAATTCTTCATCCAACGGTACAATTCCGCGCTTCACAAACAAGTTGGCCGCCTGTTCGAAGGATACATACAGGTTATGAATGCCAATCAGCGGCGCTCCCACGCCAAACCGGAACCCTTCATCGCACAGCATATCATTGACTTCGGGCTGTTGCTGGTTGTAAATCAAAATCAGCACGCCTGAATGATGCGCAATCCACATTGCCCTGACGTTTTCCGGAATGTGATTGATTTTCCCCTCGTTTTCATACAAGGCGCACCCCAGATAGGGATATTCAAAGCCGTACTCTATCCGCAGCACCTCCAGCAGATTCTGTTCATCGGAAATAAAATGCCCGTCCAACACCTCCAGAATCCGCGCCTTGGCATACTGCTGCGCATTGCAGCTTTGCAGTTTTTTGACCTGACTGTTTGATTCCATCACGGACATTACGTTCTGCAGCAAATCGCTCAACTCGTTTCCGCTGCTGGCGACGTTGTCCTGTACAATGCCGGCGACATGGCGGTTCAGGGTGAGAATCGGCAGATAGATGCGGCGGCTGAATATAAAGGACAGCATCACGGCCAACAAAATCAGCCCTACGCACACTGCGGTAGCGACCAGGATATAAAATTCCCCCAGCCGCAAAAAGGCAGTTGTCGGCGTAAGGCACAGCACTTGCCAATCAAACAGCGCATAGTTTTCCGAAAGCACATTGTACGTTACGTTGCCGATGCGGCAATGCACGTCTGAAGGAGCAAAATTCTCCTGCACGCTTGAAAGCAAGCCGTCCGGATCATACACAATTTTCCCGTTTCCATCCATAATTACATACTTTGAAGAATGAAAAACCGCCGTCTGTTCATACATACGCGCCATCGCGTCTACAGAACACAACGCCACAAACACGCTGCGGCAACCGTTGCAGTATTCATAATTCAGCACAGGAAGCACGTTTTTCCATACGCTTTCCCGTTGCTTCACTCGCGTTGCCTTCAAAATCTGCATGCCCATGCCGCGGTTCTGCAATTTTTCCATCCAGAAATCCATGTCATATTCTTCAAAGCAAAATTCATATGAATAGAATCTTTTCGCATCGCTGATTCCCTGCTGAAAAAACACTTCATCCCCACAGTATGCGAAAATCTCCACGAGGATATCCTTTGTCTGGGAATTGACGCAATTTTGAATTGCATCCACAACCTGTTTCCGATCCAGCTTCTGCTTCGCTGTATTTTTTTGCACAAAACTGGTTTGCACAAAGGGCAGATCAAAAAAAAGAGTCTTAATTCCGCAAATATTGTAGACATACTGCGAAAAGCTCTCGTGCACAGAACGCATGTTGCTGCGAATCTGTTCCTGGAAATCCCGCTGTTGTTGGCGCACGAACGCGATGTATGTCACCGCCGCCACCACGCCAATCAGCAATACCAGCACGAGAAAGCACGCCATGATCTGCAAATACAGTGATTTCTTTCTCACGCAGGCTCTACTCCTTTATCAATGCTTCTGCAAGGCGGGCATTTCGCCCGCCTGCATCCTGAACGCCTTCGAAAGCGCGTTTATCCCTGAACGCGCGAAAGCGCCGTGTTATAAATTTCCAGATACTCTTCAATCCCCGCCGCATAGAGTTGATCCACAACGCTCTGCCACTCGGAAATCGGCCGCGTGCCAATAATAAAGGCATTCACATCGCTTACCAGCACATCCATGCTGCTCTTCAGGTCCGCAAGGCGCTCCGTTTCTTCCGCGGTAAACACCGGGTTTGGAACGTTCGTGCGCATCGCGTCGTCCGTCTGCCAGAATTTATACAGTTCCACGCCGGCGGGCGTTAGCGTTGTCGCACGGTTTGCCCAGTCGTTGATGATGGTGCAGAATCCCAAATCCGCGCCGCCCAGCTTGCTTTGCATCGTGATTTCGCCGGCTTTTACCTTGTCGATAAACTCCTGCAGAATATAGCGCTCTCCGTTCTCATCGAAACCGAAGGTATCGCCCTCCACGCCGTAATTCGTAATCTCATAACCCTTTTCAGAATACATGAAATCCAACAGACACAGCGCGGCATCGATGACGTCGCTGTCAGCGCTGACGGCCCAGGAGAATGCCGTGGGCTGGTAATCGCCAACGCCAACGCTCCAAAGCCCC
>JAQXRL010000088.1 GCA_029218505.1 Eubacteriales bacterium
CCGGTGCTGTTTTCGATTTTGGCGATGAGCTCAACGCCCTGGGCATTTGCCTGGGTCAGCACCGCTTTGATATCCAAGAGATCCTGGCGGCGGGAGACGAAGGAGCAGGCGATGAAGTCCACGTCGTTTTCTACGCCAAACAGGATGTCCTGGCGATCCTGCTCGCTCAGATAGGGCTGAGAAAGGAGCTTTCCGGGAAAATTCATGCTCTTTCGGTCGGAAAGCGTACCGCCGTTGACCACCGTGCACAGCACATCCGTGTCCGTGACGGATTTCACGGTCATGGAGAGCATGCCGTTGCTGAGCAAAATGGTGTCTCCAACGGCCAGATCCTGGGTAAGCCCACGATATGTTACTCCAACGCAGTGCTCGTCGCCTACGATATCGCGGGTGGTAAACGTGAAATCATCCCCGGGCGCCAGCGTGACGCGTCCGCTCGCAAAGGTTTTAATGCGGTATTCGGGGCCGCGGGTATCCAACATAATGGCGATCGGCAATTGCAGCTTTTCCCGAACGCGTTTAATGCGGTGGATGCGCTCCAGGTGTTCTGCATGGGAACCGTGGGAAAAGTTCAGCCGGGCTACGTTCATGCCGCTCAAACACAGTTCGGTCAGCATTTCTTCGCTGTCGCACGCAGGGCCAATGGTACAGATAATTTTTGTCTTGCGCATAAAATTCCTCCATATTTAGAAATGCAATCGAAGAAGGCATGCGCAGAGAAGGTGAAAAAGAAATGGCTTCACTACGCGTGAAGCCAAACCAAATCATCATCCGCTCCAACGGACGCGGATACGAATCATCAGCCAACCTCAATAAATAGGGCGCAGAAACGCCCTATGACAGACTCCACCACTTATCTTCGGTTGCATTGTCAGTATAGCACAAACAATGGGGCTTGTCAAGTTCCAGCCGCGCACAGAGACAGAAAAACGGATGCGGAGATTCCTCAAGAAATTGACCTTTCCATGCTTGTTCTCCAACAAAAAGAATGGTATACTACGCCGTAATTCTTTTCGCGGAGGGATGGAGGATGCTGATCGATTTTCACACACATTGCTTTCCGGATGCCATTGCCCAGCGCGCCATCGCAAAACTGAGCCATGCCTCTGGCGGACTGGAGCCGATATACGACGGGACGCTTGCCGGATTAAAGGAGAATATGCGCCGGGAAGGCGTTGATCAAAGCGTTGTGCTGAATATCGCCACGTCGGCGCATCAGCAAAGCAGCGTGAATCGCTTTGCACAGGCGATGAACGGAGACGGTATTGTGGCGTTTGGATCGGTTTACCCGGATGCGCCGGATGTTTTGGAAGAGATTGACCGCATTGCGGACATGGGACTCAAGGGAATCAAGCTGCATCCGGAATATCAGAATTTTTATGTGGACGATCCCAAAATGGAGCCGATTTACCGCCGCATTTCGAAACACGAATTGATCGTATCGTTTCACGCGGGCAGGGACGACGGATACATGCCGCCATACCACTGCACGCCGCAGCGGCTTTCCCGGGCGCTGCGCTGGTTGGATACGCCGGTGGTCGCGGCCCACTGGGGCGGCCGCTGCATGGAGGAGGACGTGTTGAAATATCTGTGCGGAACGGATGTGTATTTTGATACGGCCTTTGGATACGGATGCACGGTGCATCAGATGCTGTTGGAGATGCTGTCCCGTCATGGCGTGGAAAAGTTTTTGTTTGGCACGGATGCGCCATGGCATACCGCGCGCTGTGAACTGCGGTTAATTGATTCGCTGGAGCTTTCTTCCGAGGAACGGGAAAAAATTCTGTTCCGCAATGCGCAACGTTTGCTGGGGCAGAAGACATAACCTTGTCCGCATGCCTTCAGGACAAATCGCGCTTCCGGCGAAGAACGCGGCGTTTCAGGGGATTGCAGAAAGATTGGGGAGGCGCAAGATCCATGCTTGCGCCTCCCCAAGGCGTTATTTCTTTGCGTGGCACGAATTGCTCATGGCGCAATTGGCGCAACCGCATCCGCAGGAGGATTTTCCCTTCTTCTGATTCTTGATCAAGTTGGCGACGATGGCTGCAACCACGGCGATCAACGCAGCGCAGAGCACAATGGTTGCGATGTTTTCGGAAATCCAGGAAAGCATGGAAGTTCCCTCCTATTCTATCGATTGGCTACTTTGCAACCCGGATGGTTTTGGTCAATGCATTGGATTCCCTGTATGGCTTAAACAGTCTATACAGGATGAACACCAAAACAGCAACGGCGGCGATCAACCCGGGGATATTTCCCTGGCCTGTGAATGCGGTGCCAAACTGATAAATCATCAACGCAATGGAGTAAGCGAAGATGCATTGATATCCGATTGCAAACCACGTCCATTTCGCGGAGTTCATTTCGCGCTTGATGGCGCCGATGGCGGCAAAGCATGGCGCGCATAGCAGGTTGAAGGTTAGGAAAGCAAAGCCGCTGATGGTTGAAAATGCGGAGGCGATGCTTTGATAAACCGTTCCGGTTCCGTTGCCGAAGAGAATCCCCAAGGTGCCAACGATGTTTTCCTTTGCCACAAGGCCGGTGATGGAAGCGACGGTTGCTTGCCAGTTGCCGAAGCCAAGGGGCCGAAAGATCCAAGCGATGGCTCCGCCGATGGCTGCAAGGATGCTGTTTTCAATCTGATCGTCGGCCAGCATACGGAAGGAGCCGTCGACAACCCCGAAGTATGTCGTGAACCAAATAAGAATGGTGGAAAGCAGAATGATGGTTCCTGCTTTTTTGATAAAGGACCAGCCGCGTTCCCACATGGAGCGAAGGACATTGCCGACAGTGGGCCAGTGATATGCG
>JAQXRL010000089.1 GCA_029218505.1 Eubacteriales bacterium
ATTGCAAGGAGAATCCAAATTATTTCAGGTTTTTCCCAACGCACCGGCGTCTCGGGTGGCCGCCTGCGGCGTGAAGGCGCTGTACGCGGGCAAGGCAATTGTCATTCCGGGCGTTGCAAACAAACTGCTGGCGTTTGTTACGCGAATGGCTCCCAGGTCGTTGATGCGGCGCGTTGTGGGGAGTTTTCAGCGCGCAGTTCGGTCGTCGTCGGTATCATGATGCAGTCGGCTGTGCCGACAGCCATGCGCTGCCGCCGGTTTCGCGGCGGTCGGTCAGAATGACCGCCGCGAAGTTACGATCCCAAGACCGTCACGAATGGTCTTGGGATCTTTGTATTGCAGGATTGAGATGGGATACATGAAGCGGAGCGTTGAAGGCGGGTTGGGATTGACAAGATGGTTCCGTGGCGGTTTCGGGGGACGATTCGGGTCGGCCTCCAAAACAAAAATGTGCGTGGGCCGTTGTTTGACCCACGCAAGCGATGCAGCAGCAAACTGCCGTACTAGACACGACTGAATACGTATACGATGGCGAACAGGACCGCCATGGCGCATAACAGCAGTCCGAAAGAAATGGCATTGGTGGCAAAGGTACCGTAGCGCATGTCGGTGATCGTTCGTTCATCGGGATGCTTCCGGGCCAGACGCCTGGAGACGGCGTAAACGCCGTCGGCGCAAACGCATGCCATGCGAATGAAAATGCTGTCGCGCTGCGTGCGATGCATCTCTTCCCGGCTGGCAAAGAGCAATTCCCGTAGAATCAGTGCCAGGTGATCTGTCAGTTCATCGAATACGCGCAGGATGGCAATGCCGGTTCTGGCGAGAAAGCCGCTGACAAAGCGTCCCTCGATGAGTTTATCCAGTACGGAACAGACGCCGCAGAGAATTCGGGACAATCCCTGGCACAAGACTGGCCGATAAAACATATCTTCCAGATCCAGCCAGTGCGGCCAGCGGTTGAGATAGCCTTTGGATGGCCGGAACATCCATTTGCGCACGACAAACATATACGCCAGCGTGCCGATGATTAAGGTAATCGCGCCTCCGCGCAGGTTGGTCAGGCTGAACAGGCGGATTGCACCCACGGGATGCCGGTTTACAAAAGGCGCGGAGATCCTTGCCAACGGCATGAGCGTGAAACCCGGCAGAATCCCCAACAAGGGAACCAAGATTGCGGATGCCGTCAAGGCCAACGCGGAACGCCGGTTCATATATCGGCGGTTCATTGTGTCGAAGCGTTTCTGCTGGGCTGCGTCGGGATTCTTCTGAAGAAACAGGGCGATGTACAGCTTCAGCATGTAGCCGGTGGTAAGGCCGGCGGCAAACAGGAAAATCCATTCCGGAATGTGATATGCGCCGCCCAGTTCTGCCAACCCTTCGTGAATCATGGTTTTGGAGACGTATCCGTTGAACAGGGGAACGCCCGCAAGTCCCAGCGCGCCCATGAGAAAGCAGAAATGCAGCAAGGGCTTGCCGCGCCCGAAGCCGCGAACGTCGTTCAGTTCCAACGCATGCAGATTCATATACACGCAGCCGGCGCACAGAAACAGCGTCAGCTTCAATAGAGAATGGTTTACCATGTGGGTGACTGCGCCAGCCGCCGCAAGGGAACCATGCTCGCCCAGAAGAACCGCGCAGGCCACGCCGGTTAGAATATAGCCGATTTGGGACATGGAAGAGCAGGCGAGCGTGCGCTTGAGGTTTGTGGAAAACAGCGCCAGCACTGCGCCCAACAGCATGGTGGCCAGCGCAATGCCCAGCAGTGCGTTGCCAAAAGCGCGATTGCCCACAAACAGATTCATGCAAATGGCAAGGATGCCGAACATGCCTGTCTTGGTAAGAATACCGGACAAAAGCGCGCTGGCGGGAGCCGGCGCCACGGGATGCGCCTTGGGCAGCCATACGTGTACGGGAAACGCGCCTGCCTTGGCGGCAAAACCGAACAGGGCCAGCACGGCGGGCAGGGCGAGAGACGCGTCTGAGGAAGCTGCCCGAATGGCGGAAAAGGACAGCGTGCCCAAACGATGGTACAACAGAAACAGTCCCATGAGGGAAACCATGCCTCCCAGCACGGCAATGCCCAGGTATGTGGCCGCGGCGCGCAAAGCAGCCTTGGTTTCGTCGTGGGCCACCCAGGGATAGCTGGCCATGGACATGATTTCGAAAAACACGAAGGTGGTGTACAGATCGTCCGAATAGAACAGGCCAATGGTGGCGCCCAAGGTGATCAGCGTGAAAAAGTAGTAACGGTTTTTGTTTTTGGAATGGCGGAAATATTCGCCGGAAAACTGGGTGGTAATCAGCCAGAGGAACGCCGCCACCAGGGCATAGATGCTGCGGAAGCCGTCTGCCCGGAAGGTGAGGCCCAGGGCGCAGACGCCCGGCAGGGAGAGCGCAAGTTCCCGATGCAGCGCGTTCACCTGGAGGAAGGTCCATGCGGCGGCCAAAAACTCCGCCCAAGTGATTGCCCGCGTCAGGGCATCCCGAACGTCTTCCCGTTTGCGTCCCGCCAAATAAGCCGCAAGCGCACCCAGCATGGGCAAGAGAATCACAAGAACAATCATATGGAACCTCCCGCTATGCTCCGGCCATGGCCGTAAGCACTTCGATCAGTTTTCCGGAAAACAGGCTCAGCGCGAGGATTGCCGCGCAAATCACGCCCAGAGCAATCCGGATGGGAATTCCGGGATCACATGTTTCCCGGGGCAGCGGCATTGCCGCGGCATTGAGTTTCATGAAGTATGCCGGAATGACCACGGGAAAAATGTATAGCACCGTGAGCACCGCGGAAATCAGAAGCGCGACACAGCCCGCAATTTGCCAGGGTCCGGCGGTTTTCAGCGCCGCGGTAATCAGGCAGTATTTGCTGAAGAATCCCGGCAGCGGCGGCAAACCCATTAGAGCCAGACCGGCGAAGGTAAAGGCTGCGAAGGTGTAGGGCATGGGCCGCGCCATACCGTGCAGCTGGCGTATCTGTGTGCGCCCGGTTTGGATCATGACCGCGCCGGCGCAGAAGAACAGCACGATCTTGATCAATCCGTGGTTGACCATGTGCAGAAGCGCCGCCGCCATGCCTTCGGGCGTCAGCAGGGAAAGGCCGAACAACATATAACTTAAATTGCTTACCGTGGACCATGCCAGCCGGCGTTTGAAGTGGTTTTCCCGCACGGCCTTTACCGCGCCGTAGACCACGGTGAATGCGGATGCCGCCAGCATCGTGCTTTGCACGAAGGTTCCCCGCAAAAACGCCGTGCCAAATACGTAGTACAGCACGCGCATAACCGCGAACACACCGGCGTTGACCACCGCGACCGCGTGCAACAGCGCCGTTACGGGCGTGGGAGCGACGGATGCCTTTGGCAGCCAGCGGCACAGGGGAAATACGGCGGCCTTTACGCCAAACCCCCAGAACGCCATGATCGCCATCCATAGCAGCAGCGTGGGGTTTTCCACGACGTCGGGAAGAATGCCGCCCAGACGGAAGGGACCATAGGCAAAGCCGCTGATTACCACCATGGCCACAAATCCCAGCGCCGCGCCGCCAAATAGATAGCACAGGTATATCCGCGTGGCGCGGATGGAAGGCGTGTCCTTTTCGTGGAGCACCAAGGGCACGGTGACCAGGGTCAGCAGTTCATAAAACACATATAGCGAAAACAGATTGGCGGATGCCGCCAGCAGAATCGCTTCGCTATAAGCCAGAAGGTAAAACGCAAAGAAAAAACCTTCCCGGGTTTCGTGCTTCATGTATTCCGTGGCATACAGCGTGGCGAGGGGCCATAAAAGCGCGATCAGCAGCAAAAACAGCCGTGCCGGCCCGTCCAGGCGCAGTTCGCACACAAATCGATCCGACAGCTTAAACAATTCAATGCTGCCTGACCATGGGCGCAAAACGACGGAAACCAGGGCGATGCTGGCGACCAGCGTTGCAAGAACGCAATAGAGCATTCTCAAATTGCGCCGCTTTATGCGCAGGATAGGAAGCGCTGCGCCCGCCAACAGGGGGATCAGCGCGCATACAAGCAAAGACAATCAGCATCCGTCCTTTCACATGATGGCCCGGGCAATTTCCGAAAAGGCATGAATCAGACCGTTGGGGAACATCCCCGCGAGGAATACCAGCGCGGAAAACAGAACCATGGGCACGAGCATCCGCCAGGAAACTTCGCATTTCGTCAGGGAAGCGCCGTCGATATCCTCGCCGGGAAAGAATCCCCGAAGCGCTACGGGCAGCAGATATGCGGCGGTAAGCACGGCGGAAACCAACAGCACCGCCGGCCCGATCCAGTTTGCTGCGCTGTCTAAACACAGCGCGCCTTCCGCGATTTGCCATTTGGAAATGAAACCGCCCGTGGGTGGAATGCCGATGAGCCCAAGGGACACAAGGGTGAAACACCACATGGTGGCGGGCATGCGCTTGCCAATGCCGCGCAGCTCGCCGGCGCGGGTAAGGCCGGTTTTGTGAATGATGCTGCCGGCGGACATGAACAGGGTGTTTTTAATCAGGGAATGGAACACGATGTGCAGCATGGCACCCACAAAGCCCAGCGTGGTCATGGTGGACAGGCCGAACAGCACATAGGAAACCTGGGACACGGTGGAATATGCCAGGCGCTTTTTCAATTGTTTTTCCTGAAGGGCCATGGCGGAACCGAGGATCACCGTGATGAGCGTCAGCGCCATAAAGGCGTATTGCACCCATGTCCCCCGGAGGAATTCCACGCCGGCCACATCATAGATTACGCGAATGACGCCCAGCACGCCCATTTTGGTGATGACGCCGGAGAGCACGGCGCTGGCGGGCGCCGGCGCCACGGGATGCGCGGTGGGCAGCCAGGAATGCATGGGGAACAGGCCTGCCTTCACGCCAAAACCGACCAGCATGACAAACACGATGGCCAGCGCCAAAGGTTCATGTTGGGATATTGCTGCGGCATCCAGAATGCCGCCCGCCTGGAAGCGGAATCCGGAACCATAAACGCCCACGAAAAAGATGCCCAGCAGCGCTGCGGACGCGCCGAATACGGAATACACCAGATATTTTGTGGCCGCGGCCACGGATTCCCGGGAACCGTTAAAGAGCACCAAAGGCACGGTGCACAGCGTCATGCATTCATAGAACATGTACATGGTGATGACGTTGCGACTCATGGCCAGCGCGTTGAGCACACCGTACGTGATCATGTAAAACAGGAAAAAATGCTTGCGGCGGCTTTCAAATTCCAAGTATTCCGTGGAATACAGCCCCACAAAGGGCCAGACCAGCGCGATGAGCAGGAGGTATACCTGGGATATGCCGTCCACGAAAAGTTCGATGGCAATATTGTCGGTGAGCCGCCACAGCATCAGCTCGCTGTTTCGCAGAAATGCCGCAGCCGCGCCCAACGCGGCGGTGGCAAACAGGGAGACGGTCACCGTGATTTCCCGCCGCCGCTCATCCATATGGATGGCATATTGCAATATTCCCAGAATGACCGGCAGGACCACCGGCAGCGCCAGGAAAAACTGTCCTTGCATGTTCGTTCCTCCACTTCATCAAGAAATCATTTGGAAGCCCTGGGTAATGAGCGTCATGATGGGGTATGCGGCGACGCCCAGCAGCAGGTTCAGCGCAATAAACGCGGCCATGGAAATGGCAAAGGTTGGGTGCGGCCGCTTGTCTACAGGCGTCAGCGGGAAGCGTTCTCCCTTGCGGTACAGGGTCAGCACCGTGCGCAGGAAATACATGACGTTCAGAAGCGTGCTGGCCGCCAACACCAGAAGCAGCGTGAGCATTTTCCATGTGGTCAGGGAAAGGGACGCCGTGGCCAGATACAGCTTGGAGGAAAATCCTCCCAGAAAGGGCACGCCTACGATGGAAAAAGCGCCCACCATAAACGCCAGTCCTGCCAGAGGCGCGCGGAAACCGGATCCCCGAAGATCCCGGTATGCCTCGCTGCCCCCGGAAACCTCCACCAAACGATCGGAGCACAAAAACAGCATGGCTTTGGCGGCGGAGTGGGCCATGATGTGGAATACCGCGGCGGCCGCGCCCGCCTTGCTGCCCAAGGATACGCCCAGGAAAATATAGCCGATTTGCGCCACGGAGGAATAGGAGATCATGCGCCGCAGGTTGTGTTCCCGCAAGGCGTCTACGCTGCCCATGATGATGCCGATCAGCGAAAATACAAACAGCACGTCGTCCACGCCGCCCGCAAGGAACGCATCCGGCCCCGCTGCCTTGAACACAATTTTGATGAGCAGGACGATATACGCCTTGGAAATCAGCGAGGACAGCATTGCGCTGGAGGCGGGAGTGGCGTTGGCATAGGCGTTGGGCAGCCATGTATGGAAGGGATACAGGGCGCTTTTGATGCCGATGCCCAGCGCCATGAGCAGCAGCGACAGATACAGCGGCACGATGTACAGATTTTCCCCGCGCAACTGCGCCACCGCCTGCTTCAATTGCGGGAACAGCAACTGTCCCGTCAGGCAATACAACAGGATCAGGCCCAGCAGAAACAGTCCGCTGCCCAACAGGTTCATCAGCATGTATCGCGTGGCGGCAAACAGGGAACGCCCCTTGTTGTTTACCAGAATCAGCGCGCACGCGGAGATCGTGGCGATTTCAATAAAGACATATCCGGTAAAAAGATCGTTTGTGTACGTAAGAGCGTTCAGTGCCGCCAGCAGCAGCATGACCATTACGCAATACAGGCTCATGCGCCGGGGATGCACGTCCGCCTTGATCTTGCGCCAACCGCCCAGCACGCTCAGCAGCATGATGGAAGTGAACGTAAGGCCCACCATGGCTTCCAGCACGCTGGCGCTGAGTTCGTTGCCGTAGGGCGCGCCCACTTCGCTGAGTTTATAGACAAAACTGCCGCCATAGGAGATCAGGGAAAGCAAAAGCGTCAGACTCAGGGCGACCTGCACGGAGATTGCGGACAGCATCCATATGCGCGCGGCCTTGCCGGGCAAAATGGAGCAAATTGCAGAGGACAACAGGCACATGAGAATCAAAACCAGGGGAATGTTCATCCAGAGCGCCATTATTTCCCCTCCTCACGCACCATTTCGGCGATTTCATCAATGTCCAAGGTGTGATAACGGCGATACAGCTTCAGCGTCAACGCCAGCATGATGGCCGTTACCGACACGCTTACCACGATGCCCGTCAGCACCAGGCCCGCGGGCATGGGATTGGTGTACAGGGCGGGATTTGTGTCGCCGTTGATGTAAATGGGCGCCGCGCGATCCCGGATGTACCCATAGGAGGCCAGAAACAGATAAATTGCGCTGTCCATCATGGAAAATCCGACGATCTTCTTAATCATGTTTTTGTTCAGCAGCAATGTGGTAAAGCCGATGGAGAACAAAATCATGGCGGCGACCTCTTCAATGTGCTCGTACAAAGGAGCCAGCATGTCAGAAATCCCCCTTCCGGAACATGGTGTACATGGCGTACATGGTCATGGCGACCACGCAGCCCACCGCGATGTTCAGCGGCAGCAGCAGCCCGCCGGAGAGAATGTTTCCCGGCGTGCCGGTGCCGATTCCGCTGGGAATGTCGTTGCAGGCCGTAATGAAGTGGTACCCCTTGGACAGCGTATAGAACATCAGCGCCGATGCGGAGACGGCCTTGAACACCGTTGCGTTCATGAAGCGTTCGGTTTTGCGATATCCGAAGGCGCTCAGGTAAAGAATCAGCCCGGCTCCGATGATGGCGCCGCCGGAGAAACCGCCTCCGGGGGAGAGATGCCCGTTCAGAATGACATAAATGCCAAACAACAGAATGCTGGGCGTCACGATGCGGGCGGTGGTTTGCAAAATGACGTCGTTTTTGGGCTCAAAATGCCGGTCGTCCGGCTCGGCTTGAAGCAGTTCGCGCTCGTCGTTTCCCGTAAGGCGCAGCATCAGCAGCACGGTGCATACCGCGGAAAACAGCACATGGGATTCGCCCAGGGTGTCAAAGCCCCTGTAATTGAGAATAATGCCTGTGACCACGTTTTGCGCGCCCGTGTCCTTGAGCGTGTTTTCCACGTAAAACGCCGTCAGGTCGCTATCCACCAACGTATCCGCGCCGCCAAATTTCGGCATGTGCAGCGTGGCATACAAAAGCACGCTGATCAGGCCGGCGCATACCAGAACCGCCAGAAAGGAATAATAGACGTAATATGCCCTTCGGCTCATGCCCTTGAGCCGGTTTCCCAGCGTGCCATGTTCGAATTGCGCGTCAGACGCGGCCCACGCGGGTTCTTCGGCGTCCCGACTGCAGATTTCTTCCGGTTCGCTCAGGGCGTCTTCCATTTCCATGTCCAGGGGGTCGCTGCCCTCGTCCAGCCATTTCCGGAACCGCTCAAGGCTGTCGCGTCCGTTACTTTTTTTCATCGTCATCCCCCTTGATCGCATGAATCTTTTTCAGCGCCACGTAAAACAGCAGGGACGTTACGCCTGCTCCCACGGCCGCTTCGGTAATGGCCAGATCCGGCGCCCGCAGATAGATCCAGATGACGCACATGGCCAGACTTTGGGCGGAGAAGATGATCATGGTGGACAAAAGGCTTTTGGTGAAGCTTACCGACAGCGCGCACACCAGGATGAACGCCAGCAATACGATGTTCAGGATTTCCATATCGTCGCCTCCCGCGCCAGATCCGCATCCGTTTCGTAAATCAACCGTCCCACCAAATGGCCGGATACGGGAGATGTGATCCATTGAAATACCATGGCGGTAAGCAGTTTTGCGCTGGTGGCGGAAATTCCGGCATATACTGAACAGGACAGCATGATCAGCAAAAGCCCCAGACTGTCGCACATGCCTGCCGCATGAATACGGTTCAGGTCATAGCCAAAGCGATGTACGCCCAGCACCGCCGTGGCTTCCACCGCCAACCCCACCACGAGCAGAAGGGCGCACAGCAAAAAGCGAAGGGTTTCAGCCATGGGGATGTTCCTCCTTTTCCCGGCGGGCGCGGTGAATTCCGATGTAAATCTTGCAAAGCAGAACCACGGCAACAAAACTGAGCATGGTGTAAATCAGGGCGATATCCGCCAGATAGTTTTCGCCGATCAGCACGGCGGTAAGGGCGATCAGCGCGATGGCAATGGAACCGATCATGTTTACGGCAATGATTCTGTCCGGCGTTTTGGGGCCGCGCACGGCGCGAAAAAGACACACGAACAGCAACAGCGCCAGCAAGACCGCAGCTCCGCCAAAGAGAATCGCATAATACTTATCCATGGAAGCCCTCCTCTATTCGCAACAGCCTGCGCTCGAAGGAAGAATCCTCCAAACTCTGGGCCAGTTCCGGCATGAGACAATGTACCGTGAGCAGATCGCCTTCGCAGGTAAGGGTTATGGTGCCCGGCGTAATGGTAATGGAGTTGGCCAGAACCGTTCGCGCAAAGTTCGTCTTTAGTTTTGTGCGAAAGGTTCGGATCACCGGTTGGGGTTTTTTCCGATATATTACCTTCGCCACGAAAACATTTGCCAGGAGGATTTCTTTGACCAACAGGCCTGCGTAAAGAATTATTTGGGGAATTTGCCGGATTGCGGCCAATTCCCGCCCCGGAGGCCAATCCAGAAACTTCCATAAAAACAGCATGGCTGCTCCCGTGGCCACAAGCCCGACCACCACGATTTCTACCGTAATGCGCGCGTTCAGGATCAGCCACAGCAGAAACAAAACCACAGACAAACAGCGTCACCTCCATCAAACCTATCAGCCAATGATTATATCGCTGAAATATGGAAATGGGAACAAATGTGTGCCCTCTGGGGGTAAATTAAAGGTTAAAAGAAACGGCAAAGCCCGTGAAATTCCAAATCTTTCCGGAAAATAGACGGGGTTGGAAATAGTGTGTAAAATCTGGAACTACTTGTGATGGGGAAGCGTCCAAAAAGAAATAATTTCGGGCGGCGGGCTTTTATCCCGCTCAATGGAACATCGCCCGTGGAAAAGGATGCTTGTGAACAATGAAAAAAGTGATATGCGCGATTCTGGCTTCTTGCTTCATCTGGGGCGGGACTTTCGGCATGGCAAGCGAGGTTTCTCCTTTGGAATCCACAGAAGCAAGTCCTTCGGCGCAGGCAAGCGTTTCTGCGGAAACCAAACCGGAAGAATCCCTTGGGGCATCGGAATCGCCAGCGGCGTCGGAATCGCCAGCGGCGTCGGAATCGCCAGCGGCGTCGGAATCGCCAGCGGTAACG
>JAQXRL010000090.1 GCA_029218505.1 Eubacteriales bacterium
TTTGCGGAGGCTGCTGTGGTAGAGCCGGTTTCCTGCGCGTATAATGGCTTTGAAAAGATGAATGTACACATCAATGATACGGCATGGATCATCGGCACGGGACCGATCGGGTTAGCCCATGCGCTGTTTTTGCACAGCGCCGGCGCACGGGTTGCCATGAGCGATTTGAGCGAGGAACGTTTGCAACAAAGCGTGCGCCTGTTCCCGTGGATTACGCCAATGCAGGGCGACGTAACGGCATTTGTGCGGAAGTTCACCGGCAATCGGGGGTTCAACGTGGCGATTGTCGCGTGTCCTTCGCCTGAGGCGCAATCGCAAGTGTTGGAGCAAATGGCGATTGGCGGCAGGGTAAACTTCTTTGGCGGAATTCCGGCGGCGAAAGAGCCGGTTGCATTGGATACGAACCTGATTCATTATCGGGAAATTTGCGTAACAGGTTCGGCGCGCAGCAGCCTTTCGCAATATCGGAAAGTTTTGAAAATGGCGGCAGAAAAGACAATCGATGTTTCCTCCCTGGTGACGCATACATATTCCCTTGAGCAATATCAAACAGCATTCGACAATGCGCGCAATGCTGTGGGAATAAAGCATATTTTTATTTTCGAGTGAGGTGGAATGAAAATGAATATGAAGGCAACGCTGCAGCCGGTCATCTTTGCAGAGACGAATGAACGGGAAAGACAAGAATATCAGGAACAGCTGGCTCGTATTCAAGAAATGTACGGAGGAGAAGCGAAGATTCTGCCCACCGTGGAACTGGGACAGCCGATGGATCCAAGCGCGGATGCGATTTTGTTTCCGCAGTTGATTTTTGCGGCATTTCGCCATGACGATTGGATGAAAGCGCAAACGTTGCCGATGGTTGTCATTACATCTCGGTTTGGCACGGTAGAAATGTGGGACTGGGAAATTGTGACATACATTCGGGATTTGGGATTGACGGTATTCGCCCCCTATACGGAAAACCTTGCAAAGACGATTCTGCGCGCAATCGCAGTAAAGACAAAACTGAAAACGGCGCGCTTCTTGATTTTCCAGGATTCTCCCGGTGAAGGAATGCAGGCATACATTTTCAAAAAATTCTATTGGTGGGAGAAGCAGAGCACGGAGAAAATCGAACAAACCTTTGGATGCAAATTAATCTATCGCAGCTATCGAGCGGTCTGTGAAAAAGCGAAGGCAATTTCGGACGATGAAGCCCGCGCGGTTGCCGCCGATTGGAATCTTCCCATGGAGGATGTGCCGGAGAGCGCTTTTTTGAAAAACGTCAAAAGCTATATTGCAATCAAGCGGGAAATTGCGGAAATTGGCGGCGTGGATGGCGTGGGGGCAAACTGCCTGAATGAATCGTTCCATTCGGATGTCACGCCTTGCTTGGCGTGGAACATGTTGTTTGAACGGGATGGACTCATTTGGGCGTGTGAAGGCGATACGCTTTCGATGATTTCCGCCTATATTCTGTATCATTCGTTAAAGATGCCCGTTATGATGACCAATCTGTATCCGTTTCTCGTTGGTATGGCGGCGCTGGCGCACGAAAAAATTCAGAAATTCCCCGAAATCGAGGATCCGGATTGTCATGCCTTGGGCGTGCATTGCGGTTATTTTGGCTTTGCGCCCAGAAGCTTTTGCTCTTGCTGGACAGCGAGGCCAAAGGTGTTGGAGATTGTCCAGCCGGATTCCTGCGCAGTGGATTGCTGTTTTCCCAAGGGAAAGGCGACATTGGCAAAGATTTATCCGGGGTTTGAAAAATTGTCCGTCATTGGTGCGGAGATTGAGGATTATGTGGAATATCCCGGTTCGGATTGCCGCCGGGGCGCGCTGATTCGCTATGACAACGGGCATCAGGTGATGGACAATCTTTGTTCGCACCATTCGCTTGTCATTTCCGGGGATGCAAAACCGGAACTGCATCAGATTGCCCGCGTATTTGGCTTTCGGGAGGTCGTGTTATGAAGTTTCCGGAAAAATTCACATGGGGAGTCGCAACGGCTTCTTATCAGATTGAGGGCGGTTGGAATTGTGACGGACGCGGCCCGACGGTGTGGGATGATTATTGCCATTATCGTTCTGAACGGATCTTTGACCGGCATACCGGCGATGTGGCGGTGGACTTCTATCACCGCTATGCGCAGGACTTGAAGATGATGAAGGAACTGGGCATTCCCGCATTGCGTTTTTCCGTGGCATGGTCGCGCGTCATGCCGGAAGGGCGCGGAGCCGTCAACGAAAAGGGAATGGATTTCTATCGCAATTTGATTGACGCGGCGTTGGAAAACGGCATTGAACCGTTCATGACATTGTTCCATTGGGATTTGCCCGCCGCCCTGGATGACCGTGGCGCATGGCTGAACCCCGATATTTCGGACTGGTTCGCGGATTATGCCGCGAAGGTCGGTCAGGCGCTGGGCGATCGGGTGGAGCATATTATGACGTTTAATGAGCCGCAATGCTTCCTTGGAGACGGTTATTTCAACGATATGGACGCCCCTGGCATCAAAAGAAGCCGCAGGGATTTGCTGCGCATGGCGCATAATACTCTGCTTGCGCATGGCAAGGCGGTTATGGCGCTCAGGAGCGTTGCGCCCAAAGCCTTGATCGGCGTGGCGCCAACCAGCGGCGTTGCCTTGCCCGTGACGGAAAAGGACGTGGACGCGGCGCGCC
>JAQXRL010000091.1 GCA_029218505.1 Eubacteriales bacterium
ACGCCGCTCCACACATAGATGCTGGCAAAACAACTGGGTTGCGTCATGTAATCTGCGCGCTTTCCACCCAGCAACGACACCAGGGCATTGATCATTCCATCATCATAATCCAGAAAAAGAATGAGCATGGAACAGACCACCACCGTGGATACAAAATGCGGAGCATATGTGACCATCTGTACCGCGCGTTTATAATGAACTTGCGAAACTTCGTTCAGCATCAGGGCAAAAATGACGGAACAAGGAAATGTCGCCAAGGAATACAGACTGATGCGAACCGTGTTCCATAAGATTTGCCAAAACTGCGGAAAGCTGAGAAATCGCACAAAATGCGTCAGTCCTACCCAATCACTACCCCAGATTCCACGGCTTGGACGATAATTCTTAAATGCGATTTGCACGCCGTACAATGGGATGTAATGAAAGATAAACACGGTAACGATACTGGGCAAAATCAGCAAATACAACTGCCAGTACCGTTTCATTCGAAGCCTGCGCGATTTGTTTTGAACGCCAGCGTTCATGCAGTTATTCACCCTTTCGCGTTGTTTTCGCAATCATTATAGCAGGATCTTTCCAGCATGAATATACGCAAAATCCAGCATTTCCCCTGTTTTGCTGCTTTTGCATGTTGCTTTCGCGGTATTTTGGGTGGGAATCCGCATTTACATTTGATTTGCGTTATTGTCCCCGCTCTGCTTCTGAACTATAATGAATACATGAAATTCGAAAGGGGATCCATCCATGGAGAAAAATCGCAACAAACCCTATACGCCATGGTTTCAACCCGATTATGACCGTGCGGCAACGCCGCCAGAATTCCTCAAAGACTTCCAGCGCCGCCACTTGGCGCGGATATGGCAAGGCATTCCTTCTATCGAACGCACCCATTGCGGAACGCAAATTGCGGCATGGTATTCAGGCGGGAACACGGAAGGCGCCGACAATTTCCTGGTTCTGTCGCGACAGCGCCCTGGTGAAATGTGGCAATCGCCGGTATTGATCGTGGAAAACATCGAAGGCATTCGAACCTTTGATCCCTGTCTTTGGATTGATCCCGATGGGCATCTGCACCTGTTTTGGGCGCAGGCGCACATGTTTTTGGACGGAAGAGAAGGCGTATGGGAAGCAATTTGTCGGGATCCCGACGCGGATGAATTGGCTTTTTCTTCGCCGCGCAGATTGTGCGATGGCATTATGCTGAACAAACCCACCGTACTCTCCAACGGTCTCTGGTGTTACACTGTAGCACGATGCAGGCTGAAACCCTTTCACAAACAAAATGTTGCCACCGTTCTGGGAAACGATTCTGCGGCAGAGATGCGAAACGCGCAGGTATACGCATCCGCCGATTGTGGAATAACCGTTTCATATTTGGGACAGGCACACTTTTCCAACTCCGATTTCTACGAACATATGCTTTATGAGCGAAAGGATGGCAGTTTGCGCATGCTCGCTCGCAGTCGCCCGGAATTGCTGGAGAGCATTTCACTTGACGGCGGCAAAACATGGTCCGCGGAAAAAACAAGCGGAATTCCCAGCCCCTGTTCGCGTTTTTTCATCCGTCGCATGCCCTCCGGGCGCATGCTCATGGTCGGTCACGAAACGTCGCTTGCCCGGGACTGCCTATGCGCGTTTCTCTCTGAGGACGACGGCAAAACCTGGCCATATAAACTCCTGCTGGACGCTCGGCCGATGGTTTCTTATCCGGATGCAACCATCGACGCAGACGGCAGAATCAGCATCATCTATGACCGCGACCGCTATCATGCGCTGGAAATTCTAACTGCCTGCATTCAGGAAGAGGAAATTCTCTGCGGTCATCTTTACAGTCATGCTTCCTATTTGCGCAGGAAAATTGACTGCGCGGATTTTCCCAAAGCAGAATAACCCTTTTGCGCTGAGATGGCGATCCGGCAGAAAAAGGTTCTGCCCAGATCGCCATCTCTGTCATTCCAATGCTGAATCTTCGCCTGACTTTCGCCGTCAGGCGGTTTGACCAAGCCCGATAAAGTGCTTCTCTCCTGTGGCTGCTCTCTTAAGAGGACATCGATATGCTTGCCTACCCCATGCTTCGCTTCACAAATCACCTTTCAGGGATTCAGCATTCTATACTATCAATATCTCGCTGTCCGTGGATTCACATCTCGATGTGGCTGCATACCTTTTGCGAACGCTTTT